>NZ_CP066306.1:5622500-5774421 GCF_016406145.1 Pseudomonas putida | reverse complement strand
TTATATGTCTCTTCTTTTTTTTAGTTTTGTCATCAGTTTGCCTGCCCGACCAGACGCCGCCCCGCTCGATCGCTGAAAGCACCTTCCATAAGGAAAGGCTGGTTGGAAATTGACCTATTGGCTTGCTTTCTCTAGAATCGCCGATCTCTTAAAAAGGGGGCCATTCCGGCCCGTTGTCGACAAACCAGGTAACACGCCATGAAACGTACTTTCCAACCAAGCACCATCAAGCGCGCTCGCACCCACGGCTTCCGTGCCCGTATGGCTACCAAGAACGGCCGTGCTGTTCTGTCGCGTCGTCGTGCCAAAGGCCGTAAGCGTCTGGCCATTTGATCTTTCGGCAAAGGTGGTGAGTCAGGACTTCAGTCGGGAAAAGCGACTGCTTACACCCCGGCATTTCAAAGCGGTCTTCGACTCCCCAACCGGCAAGGTTCCAGGGAAAAACCTGCTGATCCTTGGAACCCTCGCGAGAACGGTCTCGATCATCCACGCCTTGGCTTGGTGATTGGCAAGAAGAGCGTCAAGCTTGCCGTTCAACGCAATCGCCTCAAGCGCTTGATGCGCGATTCCTTTCGTCTGCACCAGCAAATGCTCGCTGGCCTGGACATAGTGATCGTCGCGCGCAAGGGATTGGGTGAGATAGAAAACCCGGAATTGCACCAACACTTTGGCAAGCTCTGGAAACGCCTGGCGCGCAGCCGGCCCGAACACTCCAGCGGCTAACGCCGATTCCGCAGGGGTAGACAGTCAAGATGCGTAAACTGGCACTCGTTCCGATCCAGTTTTACCGTTACGCCATCAGTCCTCTGATGGCCAGCCACTGTCGTTTCTACCCCAGTTGCTCCTGTTATGCGTTGGAAGCCATAGAAACCCATGGCCTCTTGCGTGGCGGGTGGCTAACCGTTCGTCGCCTGGGGCGTTGTCATCCGTGGAACGACGGCGGTTTCGATCCCGTTCCCCCCGCGCCTTCCTCCCGAACTTCTTCGATAGCCGAGTAATCATGGATATTAAACGCACGATCCTGATCGCCGCCCTGGCAATCGTGTCCTACGTCATGGTCCTGAAGTGGAACGATGACTACGGCCAGGCTGCCTTGCCGACTCAGAATACTGCTGCCAGCACTGTTGCTCCGGGCCTGCCCGATGGCGTACCGGCCGCTAACAACGGCGCCAGCGCCGATGTACCGAGCGCCAACGCCGAGTCGAGCCCTGCCGAACTGGCACCTGTTGCGCTCAGCAAGGATCTCATCCGGGTCAAGACCGATGTCCTGGAACTGGCTATCGATCCAGTCGGCGGTGACATCGTCCAGCTGAACCTGCCGAAGTACCCGCGTCGTCAGGATCATCCGGACATTCCGTTCCAGCTGTTCGACAACGGTGGCGAGCGCGTATATCTGGCCCAGAGCGGCCTGACCGGTGCCAACGGTCCGGATGCGCGCTCCACCGGCCGTCCGCTGTACGCCGCAGAGCAGAAGTCCTTCCAGCTGGCTGATGGCCAGGAACAACTGGTGGTCGACCTGAAGTTCAGCGACAACGGTGTGAACTACATCAAGCGCTTCAGCTTCAAGCGCGGTGAGTACGACCTGTCCGTCAGCTACCTGATCGACAACCAGAGCGGCCAGGCCTGGAGCGGCAACATGTTTGCCCAGCTCAAGCGTGACGCCAGTGGTGATCCGTCCTCGAGCACCGCCACCGGTACCGCCACCTACTTGGGTGCTGCCCTGTGGACAGCTGGCGAGCCGTACAAGAAAGTGTCGATGAAGGACATCGACAAAGGTAGTTTGAAAGAAAATGTGTCTGGCGGCTGGGTTGCCTGGCTGCAGCACTACTTCGTAACAGCCTGGATCCCTGCCAAGTCGGACAACAACGTCGTTCAGACCCGCAAGGACAGCCAGGGCAACTACATCATCGGCTACACCGGCCCGGCCATCAGCGTACCGGCTGGCGGCAAGGCCGAAACCAGCGCCATGCTGTACGCCGGCCCGAAGATCCAGTCCAAGCTCAAGGAACTGTCCCCAGGCCTGGAACTGACCGTCGATTACGGCTTCCTGTGGTTCATCGCCCAGCCGATCTTCTGGTTGCTGCAACATATCCACAGCCTGCTGGGTAACTGGGGCTGGTCGATCATTGTCCTGACCATGCTCATCAAGGGCCTGTTCTTCCCGCTGTCGGCCGCCAGCTACCGCTCGATGGCGCGCATGCGTGCCGTGGCGCCGAAGCTCGCCGCACTGAAGGAACGCTTCGGTGACGATCGCCAGAAGATGTCCCAGGCGATGATGGAGCTGTACAAGAAAGAGAAGATCAACCCACTGGGTGGATGCTTGCCGATCCTGGTACAGATGCCGGTGTTCCTGGCCCTGTACTGGGTGCTGCTTGAAAGCGTCGAGATGCGCCAGGCCCCATGGATGCTGTGGATCACCGACCTGTCGATCAAGGATCCGTTCTTCATCCTGCCGATCATCATGGGCGCTACCATGTTCATCCAGCAGCGCCTGAACCCGACGCCGCCGGATCCGATGCAGGCCAAGGTGATGAAAATGATGCCGATCATCTTCACCTTCTTCTTCCTGTGGTTCCCGGCTGGCCTGGTGCTGTACTGGGTTGTGAACAACTGCCTGTCGATTTCGCAGCAGTGGTACATCACCCGCCGTATCGAAGCAGCGACCAAAAAAGCTGCTGCTTGACGGGCTACTGCGCTAGCCTGTGAATAAAAACGCCCCCTCGGGGGCGTTTTTGCTATCTGTCGTTTTTGTCGTAGAGGCTTTCGAGCATGAACACTGTGCGTGAAACCATCGCTGCCATCGCAACCGCACAAGGACGCGGAGGAGTAGGCATTGTCAGGCTATCCGGCCCGCTGGCGGCCAAGGCTGGCCAGCTCATCACTGGGCGCACACTGACGCCGCGCCATGCCCATTACGGCCCATTCCGCGACCAGGAAGGGCTGGTACTGGATGAAGGTATTGCGCTGTTCTTCCCCGGACCCAACTCTTTCACCGGTGAGGACGTGCTCGAGTTGCAGGGGCACGGAGGCCCGGTCGTACTGGACATGCTGTTGCAACGCTGCGTGCAGGTGGGTTGCCGTCTGGCCCGCCCGGGTGAGTTCAGTGAGCGGGCGTTCCTCAACGACAAGCTCGACCTGGCCCAGGCCGAAGCGATTGCCGACCTGATCGAAGCCAGCTCCAGCCAGGCAGCACGCAATGCCCTGCGCTCGTTGCAAGGGGAGTTCTCCAAGCGTGTGCACAGCCTGACTGAAGCTCTGATCGCGCTGCGGATCTATGTCGAGGCAGCGATCGACTTCCCGGAGGAGGAAATCGACTTTCTTGCCGATGGCCATGTCCTGTCGATGCTCGACTCAGTGCGTGCCGAGTTGTCCACAGTGCAGCGTGAGGCCGGGCAGGGTGCGCTGCTTCGTGATGGCATGACGGTAGTGATCGCCGGCAGGCCTAATGCAGGTAAATCGAGCCTGTTGAATCAATTGGCCGGCCGTGAGGCGGCAATCGTCACCGCCATTGCGGGTACGACGCGGGATATCCTGCGTGAACATATCCACATCGATGGCATGCCGCTGCACGTCGTCGATACGGCCGGGTTGCGCGACACCGACGACCATGTGGAAAAGATAGGCGTCGAGCGCGCCCTGAAGGCCATAGGCGAAGCCGACAGAGTGTTGTTGGTGGTCGACTCCACCGCCCCTGAGGCCAGTGATCCGTTCGCCCTGTGGCCGGAGTTTCTTGATCAAAGGCCTGATCCGGGCAAGGTCACACTGATTCGCAACAAAGCCGACCTCAGCGGCGAACCCGTAGGGCTGGAACAGTGCGATGACGGTCATGTAACCATCACCTTGAGCGCCAAAGGTGACGATCAGGGCCTGCTGCTGTTACGCGATCACCTCAAAGCCTGCATGGGTTATGAACAGACTGCAGAGAGTGGCTTCAGCGCACGCCGGCGGCACCTTGATGCCCTGCGCCAGGCCTGTGCGCATCTGGAGCACGGTCGTGCGCAGTTGACCTTGGCGGGGGCTGGAGAGCTTTTGGCTGAGGACCTGCGCCAGGCTCAGCACGCGCTGGGGGAGATCACGGGCGCGTTCAGTTCGGATGACCTGCTGGGGCGAATCTTCTCGAGTTTCTGCATCGGTAAGTAGTTTTTAGCTAAACCATTCACGACGCCGCTCTTCATGGAGCGGCTTTTTTTTGCCTGAGATTTGAGTTTCGGGCTTCTCAGACAGGGCTCGTAGGTGCAGATTTTTAATCAACAGCCTGAAAAAATCACTCATGAGCCCTGTGGAAAAGTCGGCTTCAGCTCCGTTGATAACCAGCCTTTTTTTCTGAGGACAACCTGCCCTGTGGGTAAATAGGCATTTAATCCACAGGCTAAAGCCGGTTATCCATAGCCCTCATGGCACTCCAGCCACAGGGTTTAATTTCCTTCTACACATTGAATCCAGAGGCGTGCAGAACGTTATCCACAGATTTGTGTGTGCATAAGAATAAACATAAAAACAAAGCTTTTTTAAATTTCTTCTCTCTAATTTCTGTTATCAGCCATTCATCCACAGCCTGGTCAAAATTTGCGCAAAAGGTTTCTTTAGAGGGGGTGAAGTCCCTATACTTGTCCGCTTACCTTCTCTATTCGCAAAAACAGGCACGAGGTGCGTGGTGGATTTCCCTTCCCGTTTTGAAGTGATCGTCATCGGCGGCGGCCATGCCGGTACCGAGGCTGCGCTTGCGTCTGCACGCATGGGTGTGAAAACCCTGCTGCTGACCCATAACGTGGAAACCCTCGGTCACATGAGCTGCAACCCGGCCATCGGTGGCATCGGTAAAAGCCATCTGGTCAAAGAGATCGATGCGCTCGGCGGTGCCATGGCACTGGCCACTGACAAGAGCGGCATCCAGTTCCGCGTGTTGAACAACCGCAAGGGCCCGGCTGTTCGCGCCACCCGTGCACAGGCCGACCGCGCCATCTACAAGGCCGTGGTTCGCGAAATCCTGGAAAACCAGCCAAACCTGTGGATATTCCAGCAGTCCTGTGATGACCTGATCGTCGAGCAAGACCAGGTCAAAGGCGTGGTTACCCAAATGGGGCTGCGGTTCTTCGCCGATTCCGTGGTGCTCACTACCGGCACTTTCCTGGGTGGCCTTATCCACATCGGCCTGCAGAACCATTCCGGCGGCCGCGCTGGCGATCCACCGTCGATCGCCCTGGCCCACCGCATGCGTGAACTCCCGCTGCGCGTCGGTCGTCTGAAAACCGGTACACCTCCGCGTATCGACGGTCGTTCGGTGGACTTTTCGGTGATGACCGAGCAGCCGGGCGACACACCAATCCCGGTCATGTCGTTCATGGGCAACGCCGCGATGCACCCGCGTCAGGTCAGCTGCTGGATTACCCACACCAATGCGCGTACCCACGAAATCATCGCTTCGAACCTCGACCGTTCGCCGATGTACTCGGGCGTCATCGAAGGTGTCGGCCCGCGTTACTGCCCGTCGATCGAAGACAAGATCCATCGCTTTGCCGACAAGGAAAGCCATCAGGTGTTCATCGAGCCGGAAGGCCTGACCACCCATGAGCTGTACCCCAACGGTATTTCCACCTCGCTGCCGTTTGACGTGCAGCTGGAGCTGGTGCGCTCGATTCGCGGCATGGAAAACGCCCACATCGTGCGCCCGGGCTATGCCATCGAATACGACTACTTCGATCCGCGTGACCTCAAGTACAGCCTCGAGACCAAGGTCATCGGTGGCTTGTTCTTCGCTGGCCAGATCAACGGCACTACCGGTTACGAAGAAGCCGGCGCCCAAGGCCTGCTGGCCGGTACCAACGCCGCACTGCGCGCGCAGGGCCGGGAAAGCTGGTGCCCGCGCCGTGACGAGGCGTACATCGGAGTGTTGGTCGACGACCTGATTACCCTGGGTACCCAGGAGCCGTACCGCATGTTCACTTCGCGGGCCGAATACCGGTTGATCCTGCGCGAAGACAACGCCGACCTGCGCCTGACCGAGAAAGGTCGTGAGCTTGGTCTGATCGACGACCAGCGCTGGGCCGCGTTCTGCGCCAAGCGTGACGGCATCGAGCGTGAGGAACAGCGCTTGAAATCGACCTGGGTACGCCCGAATACACCGCAGGGCCAGGCCGTTGTGGATAAGTTTGGTACTCCGCTGAGCCACGAATACAGCCTGCTCAACCTGCTGGCGCGACCAGAAGTGGACTACGCCGGGCTGATCGAAGCGACCGGCGGCGAACAGATCGATCCACAGGTTGCCGAACAGGTCGAAATCAAGACCAAGTACGCTGGCTACATCGATCGTCAGCAGGACGAGATCGCTCGCCTGCGCGCCAGCGAAGACACCTGCCTGCCTGTGGATATCGACTACACCTCGATTTCCGGCCTGTCCAAGGAAATCCAGGGCAAGCTCGGCCAGACTCGGCCGCAGACGCTAGGCCAGGCTTCGCGTATCCCTGGCGTGACTCCAGCGGCAATTTCCCTGTTGTTGATTCATCTGAAAAAACGCGGCGCTGGCCGCGAATTGGAGCAAAGCGCTTGAGTTCCCTGGTCACCCCGCAACACGCTGAAGAGTTGTCCACAGGTGCACGCCAGCTCGGTGTCGAGCTGAGCGCCGAGCAGCACGAAAGGCTGCTTGGCTACCTGGCCCTGTTGATCAAATGGAACAAGGCCTACAACTTGACCGCCGTGCGCGACCCGGACGAGATGGTTTCGCGCCATCTGCTCGACAGCCTCAGCGTCATGGGTTTTATCCACCCCGATCGCGACAGCTGGCTTGATGTCGGCAGCGGCGGTGGCATGCCCGGGATTCCGTTGGCTATCCTGCATCCGCAAAAACGCGTAACTGTGCTGGACGCCAACGGCAAGAAAACCCGCTTCCTCACCCAGGTGAAGATGGAGCTGAAACTGGACAACCTCACGGTTATCCACAGCCGGGTAGAAGCCTTCCAGCCAGCACAGCCGTTCAACGGCATCATCTCTCGCGCCTTCAGCAGCATGGAGAACTTCACCAACTGGACCCGCCACTTGGGCGACACCGGGACGCAATGGCTTGCAATGAAGGGGCTGCATCCTGCCGATGAACTGGTAGCATTGCCCGCAGACTTCACAGTGGAAAGCGAGCAGGCCCTGACCGTTCCAGGTTGCCAGGGCCAGCGCCATCTGCTGATACTGCGCCGCAAGGCATGACTGGGAACACACGCAACAATGGCTAAGGTATTCGCAATCGCGAACCAGAAAGGTGGAGTGGGTAAAACCACCACCTGTATCAATCTCGCCGCATCGCTGGCTGCGACCAAGCGTCGTGTGCTGCTGATCGACCTCGATCCGCAGGGCAACGCCACCATGGGCAGCGGTGTGGACAAACACGAACTCGAACACTCGGTCTACGACCTGCTGATCGGGGAATGCGACCTTGCCCAGGCCATGCACTACTCCGAGCATGGTGGCTTCCAGTTGCTGCCTGCCAACCGCGACCTGACTGCCGCGGAAGTGGTGCTGCTGGAAATGCAGGTCAAGGAGAGCCGCCTGCGCAACGCCCTGGCGCCGATCCGCGAGAATTACGACTTCATCCTCATCGATTGCCCACCGTCGCTGTCGATGCTGACGCTCAATGCCCTGGTCGCCTCCGATGGCGTGATCATCCCGATGCAGTGCGAGTATTACGCACTGGAAGGTCTCAGCGACCTTGTGGATAACATCAAGCGCATTGCCGCCCGTCTGAACCCGGAGCTGAAGATCGAAGGGCTGCTGCGCACCATGTACGACCCGCGTCTTAGCCTGAACAACGATGTATCGGCGCAGCTCAAGGAGCACTTCGGCGAGCAGCTTTACGATACCGTCATTCCGCGCAACATCCGCTTGGCCGAGGCACCGAGCTTTGGCATGCCGGCGCTGGCCTACGACAAGCAATCGCGTGGCGCACTGGCCTATCTGGCCCTGGCCGGGGAACTGGTTCGCCGTCAACGCCGTCAATCACGCACTGCACAAACAACTTAAGGAATCCGCATGGCCGTTAAGAAACGGGGTCTCGGACGTGGGTTGGATGCACTGCTCAGTGGTCCTTCCGTCAGCGCGCTCGAAGAGCAGGCTGTCAAGATCGACCAGAAAGAACTGCAACACCTGCCGGTCGAGTTGATCCAGCGCGGTAAATACCAGCCGCGCCGTGACATGGATCCGCAGGCGCTGGAAGAACTGGCGCACTCGATTCGCACGCACGGTGTGATGCAGCCGATCGTGGTGCGCCCGATCGATGGCAACCGCTACGAGATCATTGCCGGTGAGCGCCGCTGGAGGGCCACGCAGCAGGCTGGCCTGGACACCGTCCCGGCGATGGTGCGGGAAGTGCCTGATGAAGCGGCCATCGCCATGGCCCTCATCGAGAACATCCAGCGAGAGGACCTCAACCCGTTGGAAGAGGCCCTGGCCCTGCAACGCCTGCAACAGGAGTTCGAGCTGACCCAACAGCAGGTGGCCGATGCCGTGGGCAAGTCGCGGGTTACCGTGGCCAACCTGCTGCGCCTGATCTCGCTGCCTGAAGCGATCAAGACCATGCTTGCCCATGGTGATCTGGAGATGGGGCACGCACGTGCTTTGCTCGGTCTTGAAGAAGATCGCCAGGAAGAGGGGGCGCGTCATGTTGTCGCACGTGGGCTCACTGTGCGCCAAACCGAGGCACTGGTGCGCCAGTGGCTCAATGGCAAACCTGACCCGGTAGAACCGAACAAACCTGATCCGGATATCGAGCGCCTTGAACAGCGGCTCGCAGAGCGCCTGGGCTCCCCGGTGCAGATTCGTCACGGAAACAAGGGAAAAGGCCAGTTGGTTATTCGCTATAACTCGCTCGACGAGTTGCAGGGCGTCCTTGCTCACATCCGCTGAAACAATTCCAGTTGTAGCGCGCAGTCGGAAATCACTACCCAAGAGTTGAATAGGGGTTAATCCACCCCTATACTCTGCGCGCATTTTGTCGGCACAATTTATGCCAAGTCGTTACTGACTTGTTGGTCGACTTCTGAGGAGCAGTTGTGATGGAAATCCGCACGCCAAACCGCCTGCCTTTCCATCGCTGGGCGGTTTTTCCGGTACTGCTGGCTCAATTTGTCGTGCTGCTGCTGGCAACATTGGTGTTGTGGCAGTGGAAAGGGGCAGTCAGTGGATATTCAGGTCTCTGCGGAGGTTTGATTGCCTGGCTGCCCAATATGTATTTCGCCTGGAAGGCTTTTCGCTTTAGCGGAGCCCGGGCGGCGCAGGCCATCGTCAAGTCGTTTTACGCAGGCGAGGCCGGCAAGATGATTTTGACGGCAGTGCTGTTCGCACTGACCTTCGCAGGAGTGAAGCCACTGGCGCCGTTAGCAGTCTTCGGCGTCTTCGTGTTGACCCTTTTGGTCAGCTGGTTTGCGCCCCTGCTGATGAATAAAAGACTTTCGAGACCTTAGGGCGTTTGAGGCAACCATGGCAGCAGAAACCGCTTCGGGCTATATCCAGCACCACTTGCAGAACCTGACCTACGGTCAACTACCAGACGGCAGCTGGGGCTTCGCCCATTCGGCTGCAGAAGCCAAGGCAATGGGCTTCTGGGCGTTCCACCTGGACACCCTGGGTTGGTCCGTCGCGCTGGGTCTGATCTTCCTGTTCATCTTCCGCATGGCGGCGAAGAAGGCGACCTCCGGCCAGCCTGGCGGTCTGCAGAACTTCGTCGAAGTGATGGTCGATTTCGTCAACGGCAGCGTGAAGGACTCCTTCCACGGCCGTAGCCCGGTGATTGCGCCGCTGGCACTGACCATCTTCGTCTGGGTATTCCTGATGAACGCCGTCGACCTGGTACCGGTCGACTGGATTCCTCAGCTGGCCATCCTGATTTCCGGTGATCCGCACATTCCGTTCCGCGCAGTGTCGACCACCGACCCGAACGCGACTCTGGCCATGGCCTTCTGCGTGTTCGCCCTGATCATCTTCTACAGCATCAAGGTCAAGGGCCTGGGCGGCTTCATCGGTGAGCTGACCCTGCACCCGTTCGGCAGCAAGAACATCTTCGTGCAGATCCTGCTGATTCCGGTCAACTTCCTGCTCGAGTTCGTCACCCTGATCGCCAAGCCGATCTCGCTGGCGCTGCGACTGTTCGGCAACATGTACGCCGGTGAGCTGGTGTTCATCCTGATCGCCGTGATGTTCGGCTCCGGCCTTCTGTGGCTGAGCGGCCTGGGTGTGGTGCTGCAGTGGGCGTGGGCTGTGTTCCACATCCTGATCATCACCCTGCAAGCTTTCATCTTCATGATGCTTACCATCGTCTACCTGTCGATGGCTCACGAAGATAACCATTAAGACCGCCTGGCGTGTCTGATAGCCTTCCCCGCTCGTTTGGGGGGAGGGCTTTAAAAGTCCGCAAGGGCAGCTGTACCAAACGATTTGTTTTACCGCTTCAAACTAAAAACCTAACCAATACGACGTAAAAGTCGGGAGGAAAGATGGAAACTGTAGTTGGTCTGACCGCTATCGCTGTTGCTCTGCTGATCGGCCTGGGTGCTCTGGGTACCGCCATTGGTTTCGGCCTGCTGGGCGGCAAATTCCTGGAAGGCGCTGCTCGTCAGCCTGAGATGGTTCCGATGCTGCAGGTCAAAATGTTCATCGTTGCCGGTCTGCTCGACGCCGTAACCATGATCGGTGTTGGTATCGCTCTGTTCTTCACCTTCGCGAATCCGTTCGTTGGTCAGATCGCCGGCTAATCACTCGTATCCACGAGTTGATGGCTGTATGAATTAAGACCGAGCGAGGTGTTGGCGTGAACATTAATGCAACCCTGATTGGCCAATCCGTTGCTTTCCTGATTTTTGTACTCTTCTGCATGAAGTATGTATGGCCTCCGGTCATCACTGCTCTGCAAGAGCGCCAAAAGAAGATTGCCGACGGCTTGGACGCTGCCAACCGCGCAGCTCGCGACCTGGAGCTGGCCCAAGAGAAAGCGGGTCAGCAACTGCGTGAAGCTAAAGCACAGGCAGCCGAAATCATTGAGCAAAGCAAGAAACGCGCTGCTCAGCTTGTCGAGGAAGCCCGTGACCAGGCCCGCGTCGAAGCTGACCGTGTAAAGGCTCAGGCTCTGGCCGAGATCGAGCAGGAACTGAACAGTGCTAAAGACGCCCTGCGTGCCCAAGTGGGTGCTCTGGCCGTTGGCGGTGCTGAAAAGATCCTTGGCGCCACAATCGATCAAAACGCGCATGCGGAGCTGGTTAACAAACTGGCCGCTGAAATTTAAGCGAGGGCGATCATGGCAGAACTGACCACGTTGGCCCGACCTTACGCTAAGGCTGCCTTCGAGCATGCCCAGGCCCATCAGCAACTGGCCAATTGGTCAGCCATGCTCGGCCTGGCTGCTGCGGTGTCGCAAGACGACACCATGCAGCGCCTGCTCAAGGCCCCGCGACTGACGAGCGCAGAAAAGGCCGCCACGTTCATTGACGTGTGCGGTGACAAGTTCAATGCACAGGCACAGAATTTCATTCGTGTTGCCGCGGAAAACGACCGTCTCCTGCTTCTGCCGGAGATTGCCGCTCTGTTCGACCTGTACAAGGCCGAGCAAGAGAAATCCGTGGACGTGGAAGTCACCAGTGCTTTTGCGTTGAACCAAGAACAGCAAGACAAACTCGCCAAGGTTCTCAGTGCACGGTTAGGCCAGGAAGTGCGCCTGCACGCGTCGGAGGATGCCAACCTGATTGGTGGCGTCGTCATCCGCGCTGGTGACCTGGTAATCGATGGCTCTGTTCGCGGCAAAATCGCGAAACTGGCCGAAGCCTTGAAATCTTGAGTTTGAAGGGGCAGCAGAGCAATGCAGCAACTCAATCCTTCCGAAATTAGTGAAATCATCAAGGGCCGCATCGACAACCTCGATGTGAGCTCCCAAGCCCGTAACGAAGGTACCGTCGTTTCGGTTTCCGACGGTATCGTGCGGATCCACGGTCTGGCCGACGTCATGTACGGCGAAATGATCGAGTTCCCTGGCGGCGTCTACGGCATGGCCCTGAACCTGGAGCAAGACTCCGTAGGTGCAGTGGTCCTGGGTGCCTATGACACCCTCGCCGAAGGCATGAGCGCCAAGTGCACCGGCCGCATCCTGGAGGTTCCGGTTGGTAAGGAACTGCTGGGTCGCGTCGTCGACGCACTGGGCAACCCGATCGACGGCAAAGGTCCTCTGGGCAACACCGAGACCGACGCGGTCGAGAAAGTTGCTCCAGGCGTGATCTGGCGTAAGTCGGTAGACCAGCCTGTACAGACTGGCTACAAGTCCGTCGACGCCATGATCCCGGTCGGCCGTGGCCAGCGTGAGCTGATCATCGGTGACCGTCAGATCGGCAAGACCGCCATGGCCATCGACGCCATCATCAACCAGAAAGACTCCGGTATTTTCTGCGTTTATGTTGCTGTCGGCCAGAAGCGTTCCACCGTTGCCAACATCGTTCGCAAGCTGGAAGAAAACGGCGCCCTGGCCAACACCATCGTGGTGGTTGCCAGTGCTTCGGAATCCGCCGCACTGCAATTCCTGGCGCCATACGCCGGTTGCACCATGGGCGAGTTCTTCCGTGACCGCGGCGAAGACGCACTGATCGTTTACGATGACCTGTCCAAGCAGGCCGTTGCCTACCGTCAGATCTCCCTGCTGCTGCGCCGTCCGCCAGGACGTGAAGCGTACCCAGGCGACGTGTTCTATCTCCACTCCCGTCTGCTGGAGCGTGCATCGCGCGTTTCGGAAGAGTACGTCGAGAAGTTCACCAACGGTGCTGTAACTGGCAAAACCGGTTCCCTGACCGCGCTGCCGATCATCGAAACTCAGGCTGGCGACGTTTCCGCGTTCGTTCCGACCAACGTGATTTCCATCACCGACGGTCAGATCTTCCTGGAATCGGCCATGTTCAACTCGGGCATCCGCCCTGCAGTGAACGCCGGTGTTTCGGTATCCCGCGTAGGTGGTGCCGCTCAGACCAAGATCATCAAAAAGCTCTCCGGTGGTATCCGTACCGCTCTGGCTCAGTACCGTGAACTGGCGGCATTCGCCCAGTTCGCTTCTGACCTGGACGAAGCCACCCGTAAGCAGCTGGAGCACGGTCAACGTGTTACCGAGCTGATGAAGCAGAAGCAATACGCTCCGATGTCCATCGCGGACATGGCGCTGTCGCTGTATGCCGCTGAGCGTGGGTTCCTGACCGACGTTGAAATCGCCAAGATCGGTAGCTTCGAACAAGCGCTGATTGCCTACTTCAACCGTGATCACGCCGAACTGATGGCCAAGATCAACGTGAAGGGTGACTTCAACGACGAAATCGACGCTGGTATCAAAGCCGGTATCGAGAAGTTCAAGGCCACCCAAACCTGGTAAGCCGCGGCGGGGGCTTTGGCCCCCGCTTGCTAACCTGATAGGTGATACATGGCAGGCGCAAAAGAGATTCGCAGTAAGATTGCGAGCATCAAAAGCACGCAAAAGATTACCAGCGCCATGGAAAAAGTGGCGGTCAGCAAAATGCGCAAGGCTCAAATGCGCATGGCTGCTAGCCGTCCTTATGCGGAGCGTATCCGCCAGGTGATCGGTCATCTGGCCAACGCCAACCCGGAGTACCGCCACCCCTTCATGATCGAGCGCCCTGTAAAGCGTGCCGGTTATATCGTGGTGAGTAGTGACCGTGGTCTGTGCGGTGGCTTGAACACCAACCTGTTCAAGGCCTTGGTCAAGGACATGAACGTCAACCGCGAACAGGGCGTGGAAATCGACCTGTGCGTGATCGGCAGCAAGGGTGCGACTTTCTTCCGCATCTTTGGCGGCAACGTCGTAGCAGCGATCAGCCACCTGGGCGAAGAGCCATCGATCAATGATCTGATCGGCTCCGTCAAAGTGATGCTGGACGCTTACCTGGACGGCCGTATCGATCGCCTCTCCGTGGTGTCGAACAAGTTCGTCAATACCATGACCCAAACTCCGACGGTCGAGCAGTTGGTACCGTTGGTTGCAACCCCGGATCAGGAACTCAAGCACCACTGGGATTACCTGTACGAACCCGACGCCAAAGAGCTGCTTGACGGCTTGATGGTGCGTTACGTGGAGTCGCAGGTGTACCAGGCGGTGGTCGAGAACAACGCTGCTGAACAAGCAGCCCGGATGATCGCCATGAAGAACGCCACAGACAACGCCGGTGACCTGATCAGCGAACTCCAGCTGATCTACAACAAGGCGCGTCAGGCTGCGATCACCCAGGAGATCTCGGAAATCGTCGGCGGCGCTGCCGCGGTTTAACGGTTCAAATATTCAGAGGATCCAGCTATGAGTAGCGGACGTATCGTTCAAATCATCGGCGCCGTCATCGACGTGGAATTCCCACGTGACGGCGTACCGAGTGTTTACAACGCGCTGAAAGTGGAAGGCGCGGAAACCACTCTGGAAGTTCAGCAGCAGCTGGGCGACGGCGTGGTTCGTACTATTGCGATGGGCTCGACCGAAGGCTTGAAGCGTGGTCTGAACGTCATCGACAGCGGCGCAGCCATTTCCGTCCCGGTCGGTAAAGCGACCCTGGGCCGTATCATGGACGTGCTCGGCAACCCGATCGACGAAGCTGGCCCGATCGGCGAAGAAGAGCGTTGGGGCATTCATCGCGACGCACCTTCCTTCGCTGACCAGGCAGGCGGCAACGACCTGCTGGAAACCGGCATCAAGGTTATCGACCTGGTTTGCCCGTTCGCCAAGGGTGGTAAGGTTGGTCTGTTCGGTGGTGCCGGCGTCGGCAAGACCGTAAACATGATGGAACTGATCCGTAACATCGCCATCGAGCACAGCGGTTATTCCGTGTTCGCCGGTGTGGGTGAGCGTACTCGTGAGGGTAACGACTTCTACCACGAGATGAAGGACTCCAACGTTCTCGACAAGGTAGCCTTGGTCTACGGTCAGATGAACGAGCCACCAGGAAACCGTCTGCGCGTAGCGCTGACCGGCCTGACCATGGCTGAGAAGTTCCGTGACGAAGGTAACGACGTTCTGCTGTTCGTCGACAACATCTATCGTTACACCCTGGCCGGTACCGAAGTATCCGCACTGCTGGGCCGTATGCCTTCGGCAGTAGGTTACCAGCCGACCCTGGCTGAAGAGATGGGCGTTCTGCAAGAGCGCATCACCTCCACCAAGGAAGGTTCGATCACCTCGATCCAGGCCGTATACGTACCTGCGGACGACCTGACCGACCCGTCGCCAGCGACCACCTTCGCCCACTTGGACGCCACCGTCGTTCTGTCCCGTGACATCGCCTCCCTGGGTATCTACCCAGCGGTCGATCCACTGGACTCGACTTCGCGCCAGCTGGACCCGAACGTCATCGGCAACGAGCACTACGAAACCGCTCGCGGTGTTCAGTACGTGCTGCAGCGCTACAAAGAGCTGAAGGACATCATTGCGATCCTGGGTATGGACGAACTGTCCGAATCCGACAAGCAGCTGGTATCCCGCGCTCGTAAGATTCAGCGCTTCCTGTCCCAGCCGTTCTTCGTGGCAGAAGTCTTCACTGGTTCCCCAGGTAAATACGTTTCCCTGAAAGACACCATTGCTGGCTTCAGCGGCATCCTCAAAGGTGACTACGACCACCTGCCAGAACAAGCGTTCTACATGGTCGGCAGCATCGAAGAAGCCGTCGAGAAAGCCAAGAAACTGTAATCCCGGCGCCCCGAAAGGGGCGCTAATCAGGTTGAGGCAAGCAGATGGCTATGACAGTCCATTGCGATATCGTCAGCGCGGAAGGAGAGATTTTCTCCGGTCTGGTCGAGATGGTGGTTGCGCACGGTAACCTGGGTGATCTTGGTATCGCTCCAGGCCACGCGCCGCTGATCACCAATCTGAAGCCAGGTCCGATCACGCTGACCAAGCAGGGTGGCGCCCAAGAGGTGTATTACATCTCTGGTGGTTTCCTCGAGGTTCAGCCGAACATGGTCAAGGTGCTTGCCGATACCGTGCAACGTGCTACAGACCTGGACGAAGCTCAGGCACAGGAAGCCCTCAAGGCTGCCGAGAATGCCCTGAGTCTGAAAGGCGCGGACTTCGATTACGGCGCCGCCGCCGCACGTCTGGCCGAGGCCGCAGCTCAGCTGCGTACCGTCCAGCAAATGCGCAAAGGCAAGTAATCGGCCCCGGCTGATAACTGCTGTTGCGATTGAGTAAAAGGGTAGCCTCGGCTACCCTTTTTCTTTTTCCGAATTCCCCCTCGGTCATTTCTCTGACCGCCCAGGATTGGTAGCCAGTCAATGTCACTCGATATCGTTATTCTCGCCGCCGGCCAAGGTACCCGCATGCGCTCGGCGCTGCCCAAGGTGCTGCATCCGGTGGCCGGCAATTCCATGCTCGGTCATGTTATCCACAGCGCACGGCAGCTTCAGCCTCAAGGCATTCACGTAGTGATTGGCCATGGTGCGGAGCAGGTGCGTGAGCGCCTGGCAGCCGACGATCTGAATTTCGTTATGCAGGACAAGCAACTGGGTACCGGGCATGCCGTGGCCCAAGCCCTGCCGGCGATCACTGCCGACACGGTGCTGGTGTTGTATGGGGACGTACCGCTGATTGAAGTGGAAACCCTGCAACGCCTGCTGGCCAAGGCCAGTGACCAGCAGCTGGCCTTGCTCACCGTTAACCTGCAAGACCCGACCGGCTACGGGCGCATTGTGCGTGATGCCCAAGGCAAGGTGACTGCGATCGTCGAGCACAAGGACGCCAGCGATGTGCAGAAAGCGATCAAGGAAGGCAATACCGGCATCCTGGCCCTGCCAGCCGCTCGCCTTGCCGACTGGATGGGGCGTTTGTCGAACAACAACGCCCAGGGCGAGTATTACCTGACCGACGTCATCGCCATGGCAGTCGCTGATGGCCTGGTGGTGGCTACCGAGCAACCGCACGACCCGATGGAAGTGCAGGGTGCCAACGACCGGCGCCAGCTATCCGAACTCGAGCGCCACTATCAATTGCGCGAAGGCCGACGATTGATGGCACAGGGTGTGACCCTGCGTGACCCGGCTCGCTTCGACGTGCGTGGTGAAGTGACCGTTGGTCGCGATGTGCTGATCGACATCAACGTCATCCTCGAAGGCAAGGTCGTGATCGAGGACGACGTCCAGATTGGCCCTAACTGCGTGATCAAGGACAGCACCCTGCGCAAAGGTGTGGTGGTCAAGGCCAACAGCCATATTGAAGGCGCTGTGCTGGGCGAGGGTAGTGATGCCGGTCCGTTCGCGCGTCTGCGCCCGGGCAGCGTGCTGGATGCCAAGGCCCATGTGGGTAACTTTGTCGAACTGAAGAATGCCCACCTGGGTGAAGGCGCCAAAGCGGGTCACTTGAGCTACCTGGGTGATGCCGAGATCGGGGCACGCACCAATATTGGTGCTGGCACCATCACGTGCAATTACGATGGTGCCAACAAGTTCAAGACTGTGATGGGCGAGGATGTGTTCATCGGTTCGAACAACTCGTTGGTGGCGCCTGTGGATATCAAGGCGGGTGCTACCACTGCGGCGGGGTCGACGATTACTCAGACTGTCGAGGCTGGGCAACTTGCCGTGGGACGTGCGCGTCAACGCAACATCGATGGCTGGAACCGCCCGGAGAAGATCAAGAAGAGCTGATTATCCACAGCCCTTTCGATCGAAAGCCGACTTATGTGAATAAGTCGGCTTTTTTATTGGCTTTAACGGCATCAGAGGGCAAGTCGCTGAACCGCGATCGGAAGCATTTATTTATCCACAGGCCGCTGATTTTCAGATCCACAGCCTTGACGAATACCCTCTGATAGGTTTTGATTGCAATCATTATCTTTCGAATCGAAACTTAAGCGCCCATGTCGAAACGAAACACCCCCCAGCGCCGTCACAACATCCTGGCCATGCTCAGCGAGCAAGGTGAGGTCAGTGTGGACGCATTGGCCAAGCGCTTTGAAACGTCGGAAGTCACCATACGCAAGGACCTCGCGGCCCTTGAGGCCAATGGCTTGCTTCTGCGTCGCTACGGCGGCGCCGTACCGGTTCCGCAGGAGATGCTTGGGGAAGCCGCACAGCCGGTGTCTGCCTATAAGAAAGCCATCGCCCGTGCTGCTGTCGGCCGCATACGTGAACATGCCCGCATCATCATCGACAGTGGCAGCACTACCGCCGCCATGATCCCCGAGCTCGGCCGCCAGCCAGGCCTGGTGGTGATGACCAACTCTTTGAACGTGGCCCGCGCCATTAGCGAGCTTGAGCATGAACCCGTACTGCTGATGACCGGCGGCACCTGGGACCCGCACTCCGAGTCGTTCCAAGGCCAGGTCGCTGAGCAGGTACTGCGTTCATACGATTTCGACCAACTGTTCATCGGCGCCGATGGCATCGACCTCAACCGCGGCACCACGACTTTCAATGAGCTGCTGGGCCTGAGCCGAGTCATGGCTGAGGTGGCCCGCGAGGTGATCGTGATGGTCGAATCCGACAAGGTCGGGCGCAAGATCCCCAATCTTGAGCTGCCCTGGGGCAGTGTCAGCACCCTCATTACAGACGAACGCCTGCCAGCAGCGGCACGCGAACAAATTCAAGCCCGCGGCGTCAACCTGATCTGCGCCGCGATCAGCCAGGAGAAATAATCATGTGTGGAATCGTTGGAGCCGTAGCCGAACGCAATATCACCGCCATTCTCATCGAAGGCCTCAAGCGGCTTGAGTACCGCGGCTACGACAGCGCTGGCCTTGCCGTTTACACCCAGCAGGGTGAACTGCAGCGCCGACGCCGCATCGGCAAGGTAGCTGAACTGGAAGCTGCCAACGCTGCCGACCCGCTGAACGGTCAGTTGGGCATTGCCCACACCCGTTGGGCTACCCACGGCGCACCGACCGAGGGCAATGCGCACCCGCATTTCTCGGGTGAAGAAGTGGCAGTGGTACACAACGGCATCATCGAAAACCATGAAGAGCTGCGCGAAGAGCTCAAAGGCCTGGGCTATGTGTTCGTTTCGCAAACCGATACCGAGGTTATCGTCCACCTGATCCACCATACCCTCAAGACCATCCCGGACCTGGCGGACGCACTGAAGTCAGCGGTCAAGCGCCTGCACGGTGCCTATGGCCTGGCGCTGATCAGCGTGAAACAACCCGATCGTCTGGTTGCCGCGCGCAGTGGCAGCCCGTTGGTGATTGGCCTTGGCCATGGTGAGAATTTCCTGGCCTCCGACCAGTTGGCGCTGCGCCAGGTCACTGACCGCTTCATGTACCTGGAAGAGGGCGACATCGCCGAGATCCGCCGTGACCAGGTGAAGGTCTGGGATCAGGCCGGCAACGCAGTCCAGCGTGAAACCGTGCAGTATCACGAAGGCGCCGAAGCCGCTGACAAGGGCGCATACCGCCACTTCATGCTCAAGGAGATTCACGAGCAGCCGACCGTGGTTCAGCGCACTCTGGAAGGCCGCCTGGGCAAGGACCATGTGCTGGTCCAGGCCTTTGGCCCGCAGGCTGCTGAACTGTTCGCCAAGGTGCGCAACGTGCAGATCGTGGCCTGTGGTACCAGCTACCACGCCGGCATGGTTGCCCGTTACTGGCTGGAAAGCTTGGCCGGTATCCCTTGCCAAGTTGAAGTAGCCAGTGAGTTCCGCTACCGCAAGGTGGTGGTCCAGCCGGACACCCTGTTCGTTTCGATTTCCCAGTCTGGCGAAACTGCCGACACCCTCGCTGCCCTGCGCAATGCCAAGGAACTGGGCTTCCTGGGCAGCCTGGCCATCTGCAACGTGGGTATCAGCTCGCTGGTACGCGAATCCGACCTTACCCTGCTGACACTGGCTGGCCCGGAAATCGGCGTGGCATCGACCAAGGCGTTCACTACCCAGCTGGTATCGCTGATGCTGCTGACCCTGGCCCTGGGCCAGGTGCGTGGCACCCTCGAGGCTGGTGTGGAAGGGGAGCTGGTCGAAGAGCTGCGTCGCCTGCCGGCACGCCTGGGCGAAGCCCTGGCCATGGACCACACCGTCGAAAAGATCGCCGAGCTGTTTGCCGACAAGCACCACACCCTGTTCCTGGGCCGTGGTGCGCAGTACCCGGTTGCGATGGAGGGTGCGCTCAAGCTCAAGGAGATTTCCTACATCCACGCTGAAGCGTACCCGGCGGGTGAGCTCAAGCATGGCCCGCTGGCGCTTGTGGATAACGACATGCCGGTGGTTACTGTAGCGCCGAACAACGAGCTGCTGGAGAAACTCAAGTCGAACCTGCAGGAAGTCCGCGCCCGGGGTGGTGAGCTGGTGGTGTTCGCCGATGAGCACGCCGGTATGAGCAACGGCGAAGGTACCCATGTAATCAAGGTGCCGCACATCGCTGACGCGCTGGCGCCGATCCTGTACACCATTCCACTGCAGTTGCTGTCGTACTACGTGGCGGTGCTCAAAGGCACTGATGTTGACCAGCCGCGTAACTTGGCGAAGTCGGTGACGGTGGAATAAGCATCGGCGGCTAAGGGGCCAATTGTGTTTTTAAAGAATAAAGGTTGTCACAAAAAAATAAAGGTTGTCACAAGTTAAGAAAGGTTGTCACAAGGCTCTGTCACGGCCCGTTTGTCGGGGCAGAGCCTTGTCCATGGATATAGGATCACAATCCCTTCTGCACCACAGTGACTGCTGTCCTGGCTGAGCCCGCTCTTGAATTTCTCCGCGCCACGACCTGTGTCGTTCCGATCCGATCGAGCGGGTCACTCAACGATGAGCGACTCGTGAAATGACATCTGTACCCACTGAACCGGTGAATCCAGCTAGCTCGAAGCTAATGACTCAGCGGAAAATTGATAGAAGAATACAATCGGGTCGCGGATCTGGCGTTAGAGAGTCCTATGAGCCTTGGATCAAGATTTGGGATATCCAGTCGAGCGGGGTGTCGCATCTTGTACCGGGTGTGAAATTTCATCGCAGTCATCATTTGCTATCCAACGCTGAGCGCGACTATCACCTGATCCTTGAGCATGATCCTTCCATCATCGACATTCGTGAGCAGTTCCCGCTCCTAACGCAAGCTGAGACTCAAGCGATCGCGTCAAGCCTGAATTACCGTCATCCTGTGTATCCAGGTACTCAAGTCCCAGTGGTTATGACCACTGACTTCCTCATAACTTTCATAGATTCGAAGGGCGAAGCAACCTTGGCCGCGCGCTCTGTGAAATACCGTAAGGAGTTCGAGGATGCCAGCCTCAAGGAGCAGAATCGGATGGCGGAAAAGCTTGAGATCGAAGCTAAATATTGGGCTATGAGAAAGGTAGAATGGAAACTGGTTCTCCATGAAAATCTCTCGCAAGTTAAAATAGCAAATCTTGTCATACTTAGAACTTACGCGGTCATCCATCCTTCGTTGCCGACGGAGAATAATATAAATAATCTGCTCGAATTTATAGCGGGATGTAAGACTAGTGAATTGCCACTAAAGGCACTGCTGCAAAAAGCCTCGAGGGTAATTTTTATAGAATATATTGGTGTTAAACGCCTCTTCCACCATCTTCTTTGGACGGGCAGACTGGGGGCGAGTCTAAGCGCTAAGGTAATAAGCTTATCTGAACCTTTGCATGTTTGGATTGCTGAGCCATCCTTTTCCAGCACATCAGAAATCGAGGTGCCTCGTCATGCTTAGTCTGGGAGTTAACTGCATCGTTTCTCCGGGTGAGGGATCTGAGCTGCTGAAGAAACCGGTCAGAGTTTTAGCTATAAAGGATGAGTTTGTCTTAGTCATTGAACTCGGTACAAGTCCGACGAAGCCATGGCGGGTTGGAAGCTCACTATTGATCGAAGAGATCAATAACGGAGCGGCGGTGATCAACCCTGAAATGGTACCTATGCACTTGCTTCGAAGTGACGACGAGATCAGTGAGAATGAAAAAGACAGCCGAGATAGGAACTGGGAGCTGGTACGTGGTTTGGTGGAGAATCATGGCCCCCTCGATATCTTGACGTCTAACTTTGGTTCCCTTGTTGCTAATCACGCAATGGTAGTGGGAGTTGACCGGAAGCAAATTTATCGACTTCTCTATCGGTATTGGAGCATGGGGCAGACACGAAACGCATTTTTGTGGAATACCAGCACGTGTGGAGGCCGTGGAAAGAAAAAAAGTCGGGCCTCAGGCATTGTTCCTGGCCGACCGCTTAAATATCGTGGCGTAGTTGTGGATGACGGTGGCGCAATTCTGCTCGAGTCACGGCACATCTCGCATATTCGCTTGGCCTATGGGCGCTTTGCCAGTGGCAGGTGTGGCAAGCTAAAGAAAGCCTATGATTGGATGCTCAATAAGTTTTATCGGTCGATCAAGTCCGACGGTTCAAAAGGTAACCTGGTTCGAGGTAGCTACCCGTCCATCAATCAACTGGAGTACCATGGAAAACTTTTCTTTGATGAACTCTATAGGTTGAAGAAGAGCGGCGGCGCAATCCGCTATAATAAAGACCATCGTGCGCTAGTTGGATCTGCCTCTCAAGGGTTAGTCGGTGCAAGTCATCGGTACGAAATCGATTCGACGATTGCTGATGTTTATTTGGTACATCGAGTCAATCGGTTATGGTTGATCGGCAGGCCAGTGCTGTATGTGTTGGTTGATACGTTCACCAGAATGATCGTAGGTATTCATGTCGGGCTTGAAGGGCCCAGTTGGAATGGTGCTCGACATGCCATTTATAATGCTTGCACGCCGAAGAAGGAGTTTTGCAAGCGTTATAATATTGAGATCGATGAGGTTGACTGGCCATGTTCTCATCTACCGGTTGAAATCGTCGCAGATCGCGCTGAACTTCTCAGTGAAGCTGGGGAGACGATGACAAAGACTCTTGGTACAGCCTTGAAGATTTTGCCACCGTTTCGGCCTGACTGGAAAAGTATCATTGAAAGCCGTTTCCGACTGCTCAACGAAAAGCTGGATTTGAAATTTGTCCCTGGCGGCGTAGATGCTCGGAAAATGGAGCGTGGTGATCGTGACTACCAGCTCGACGCAATTTTCGATATCGATGAGTTTACTGAGATGGTAATCCTCGGTGTTTTGGCTCACAACAAGAGCCTTCGAGTTCCTCATCTTCTGAACCGTGAGATGATCGCGGCAGAAGTGGAGCCCACGCCTATGGCCATGTGGAAGTGGTCTATGGCAAACAATCTCCTGAATTCGAAATTCGTATCACCAGCGGAGCTGAAGATTGCATTGTTACCCTCGCAGGTGTGTCGAATTGGTCGAGGAGGTATAAATTTCCAAGGTGTGCAGTACACCTGTGAAACCGCCATTCGTTCGGAATGGTTGGAGCGCTCTCACAACTTTAAAACGAGGTACGTTAGGGTTTTCTACGATCCAAACTCTATTGAGAACTGCTGGATGAAATCTGAGGCGGGTTTCGAGCCGTTGACCATTGTACCGCAGCAGCGGGTTAAGTACGGTGGGCTTCGTATGGAGGAGGTCCTCGATATTATCAAGATTTTGAATCAGGTCGCCCCAGATGCCCGGTACGAGGATGCCAATACTGGAGCGCTTCTTCAAGGCCGCCAGGAGGAGATTCTTCATCGAGCGCAAGCCAAACGCCAGGGGCAGGGAGATCCGAAATCTGACGCTGAGTTCAAGCGGGACAAGCGTTCGAAACGTGCCGTTGAAACCCAGACTGAGCGCGACTTGCATACCGCTGACCTAAATCAGCTTCGCCTTGTGGATAACTCGCCAGCCGCGGAGGAGACTTATACACCTGTAACCGTGAAACCTGTCTCGGGTCGGAGCGCCGCCTTCCTGAAATTGGTGATCAACGCGGGTAACGAGGCTAGTCATGAGTGATTCCAGTTTTGCGCCAGCAGATTACAACCCGACTGGCATGCCTCAATACGACGGTAACCCACTGATTGAGTGTCTCCCGAAGATTCTTTCGGATGTTGATGTAGTCAGGCGCATTGGGAGCGCCCCGCCCCGGCCTGACAACGTGGAGCGGGCCTTGGACCCGAAATTACGTGGTCATGGCATCAACAGGCTGAAGGATGTCGTTGTACCTTTTGAAATCCACCTCAGGCTTGAGGACCTGTTCAGTCAATTGATTCGGTACGGATACACCGGGCGCAATCCATTGCATGCGTCATCCGTTAGGCATCGCTTGCCCTCTTCTGCGGAGATCAAGGGGCACGGGTTTATGTCCACCGCTGAAACGTTGACACTGATCGGGTTGAGCGGCATGGGTAAAACGACTGCGCTGAACTCCATTGCCAAGCTTTATCCACAGGTGATCAGTCACAGTAAGTATAAAGAGCAGATCTTCATTGAGACGCAGGTGGTCTGGCTCAAGATCGATTGTCCGCACGATGGCTCGTTGCGAGGTTTTTGTACCGCATTCTTCTCTTCATTGGATGAAGCATTAGGCATAAAAAAGTACTCAGGCAGAGCTGCTACTGGCCGCAGCATCAGCGTGATGCTTCAAAATATCAGTCAGTTGTGCAAAACCTATTTCATCGGAGCTCTCATAATTGATGAGATGCAGCACCTCTGCTCATCCCGAGGCGGGCAAGACCGCGAAAAGCTTCTCAACTTTTTTGTGCAGCTGTCGAATGACGCCGGCATCCCGCTGATCTACGTTGGCACAAATGCCATGCTTCCGCTGTTTTCTGGTGTTTTGCGAAATGCTCGGCGTGCGGCAGGAATGGGGCCTATCACTTTTGACAGGTTTACCGAAGATGATCCGTTTTGGGCGCATCTGGTTTCACTGCTCTGGGCATACGACTGGACCAAAACCCCCACTCCGTTGACGGGTGAGATCCTTTCCAAAATATATGACCTCACTCAAGGAAACACGGATTTCCTGGCCAAACTTCTAATGCTGGCTCAGCGGCACGCAATCTGGGAGGGCATCGACTCGATTACACCGGCGGTTCTGCAGCAGGTGTACGACAGTCAGATGAGGCTCCTTCATAAGGCCATCGAGGCTCTACGAAGCGGGGATCCGCTGCAAATTGCTGACTTCGAAGACATGATGCCCACGAAGGACCAGGTCGCCAAGATGATGAATTACGATTTGGCGCGGCGTGCAGACAGGGCGAATCTCTCTTTAATTACCCAGGCCGCGATAGTGACACCTGTCGAGCACAGTGAAAGGGCAGCCGCAAAGCCTATTAGTAAACCGGTGGTTCCGGTTGCCAACGAGTCAGCACCAACTGCCCATTTCTCCGAAGGCGATGATGTGCAGACCCAGCTCGAGCAGAGAGGCTGGGTAGATAAGGACTCTGCTTGGTGACATGAACCGCGGGAGATCAGGTCAATGGATCGCTTGCATTGGTTTCCTCAGCCGTTCCCTGATGAGTCTCTCTACAGCCTGGCGGTCCGTTATCATAGGCTGTCGTCGAACGACAGCTATCGCCGGACAAGCCAGGAGTTGTTCGGCGCGTATTCCAGAACCTGTGGCTCTATCCTGCCGTGCTGCTTGGGTGCTCTGTCGCAACGGTTAGCATCAGCTTATTCGGTAGAGCATTTGATCGATCGCTTTACCCTTTTGCCTCTGTACGAACCTTTTTTGAATGACACGAAGAGCAAAGCCGCGCGTATCGCCATGACTGGTACCGACGGCACGGGCCTGAAAATGAGCCTGGGTCTCACAGCCTCAGGCTTCCTCAAGCACGCGTCGTTCAGGTACTGCGAGAGGTGTGTTGAAGAAGATATTCAAAACTGCGGCTCGGCCTACTGGCATCGTATTCACCAAGCAATGGGTACTTGCATCTGCCCGCTCCATGGAGAGGTGCTCTGCGGGACGATGTTTCCGGATGGAACTGACTGGCGTTGCATGCTGTTTCCGGCGGAGGCAGCGGGGTCGCCAGTGATGCGGGCTCCTGACTCTTCAGCTGCTGTGATAGGTGAAATGCAGTTTTGGGGACTTGAGCACCCAGCGGATGTACAAAATCTGCTGACCGGAAACTTCCTTCAGCATCGTCTGGATGAGATGGGGTTTCTTAAGGCTGGTCGGGTGAGGGAACAGGTATTAAGGAGCTTCCTGACGCCGCGTCTTCTCTGTAGCCCTCGCGCTAATGAGTTCCAGGAGCTCAGTTGCTCTTGGGACTGGGTGTTGGGCGTCGTGCGTCCACGCGGGGCGGTCGTACAGCCATTAAAATTCTACTTTCTTTGCTGGCTCCTTGAGGCAGACCTTGAGCACCTCAAATCCTTTCACCCGCGAGCTGATGCTCGCAGCGGTGAAGCGGCTAGGGGCAACGATACTAGGCCCCTCATAGAGGACGGCGAAATTGAGGCACGCCGCGAAGCTTTCTCGAGCAGCAAGAACGCGAAATGCCATGATAAGCCGGGCTATCAGTGGCTTTACCGCCATGATAAGGAGTGGTTAGCGCAGTATGTGTCTGCCCATCCTTTCATAAGGGTAAGGAGGGGGTTGGTCGATTGGCATGCGAGAGACGCAGCGCTTGCTCAAGATCTGCTAATCGCCAGGGACCAGATTCTGTCTACGCAGGGCAAACCGAAAAAGGTGACCCGCGCCGCGTTAAGCAGGAAGGTCGCTCGTAGCCATGATTTTTTGAGGGTACCTGATAAGTTCCCAATAAGTACTTTGTTGATGAAAGATATTCTCGAATCTGATCATGACCATCAAGTTCGTAAAATCAGATGGGCGGTGAGACATTATCTTCTATCTGAGCGAAGTGCTATAAGTGTTGTGTACCGGCTTGCTGGGATTCGGCTGTCTCATGTAACTGATGAGGAGGTACTAGGTATTCTATCTACTGTATGATATTTGCGTTTGATGAAGTCAGACCGAATAAGTTCATTAACTTCGTTTTGCAACTGAGTGCACGCGGCACTGTTTGTTAGCAAGTCTAGGTATCTGGCAGCGGTGCGACAGCCTAGGAAGGCTTGAATTACGAAGTTGTAATCAGTCGCCCCCTTTGAATAGGGATTTATAGTTTTTGTGCCGAGCTCACGCACTATAATTTCAGACACGTATCCATAATTGCCGTATATTTCATCGAAATAATTTTTGTATAAGCTTTTGGTCACTATCCATTCAGCGTTGTGCGTTTTAGCTGGAGGGCCTTTGTAGTTCAGAAGTTCTGCGATAAATATTGAATACAGATGGTTCGGTGATTTCCATTGACGTGTCGGGTTTTTGTATTTTTGACTGCATATTCCTAGTTGGGTTATTTTATGCTTATTAATGGGGGTTGAACATGCGGGGCAGATAGTTATGAGGTCAGAACCATGGATGCTACAAACCTTAACATAAGACTGTACATGGCTTCGATGTACGTACGCTGTGCCGTGATTCTCAAAGTCCTCGAATGCGCATTCGGGGCAAATTTTTTTCCAATAAGCGGGGGTTACTATTGTTTGGTTTGTAGGTCGGCCTAGCGCTGCGGTGAGAGGGTACAGGGTGTGGTTGTGCAAAACCTCTTCCGTGATTTTTCGTTCAGTAAATAAGGAGGGAAATTTAAAAATTGCGTACCCCCTAATTTCCGCTTTTCCCCCAATTCCTTTGCGTCCGTAACCTGTTCTTGGTATCGGTCTTATCCGGAAATCCTCATGTGGCAGGGTTCGGATACCGAGCATCTCGTTTCCCCGCTGCAGTGCCGACGCCACATATTCTCCAGGTAATGGTGTGAAAATCTTCATTGCTATAGCATCCTCATTTTTGGAGAGAACCACTGCATGCCGAATCCCCCTCGCAATCACCATTTCGTTCCACAACACTTTCTCAAGGCTTGGCAATACGCTCCTGGGAGAGTCTTCCGCTACCGCCGACTGCCTTCGAATGGTGCGCTGGAAATCAAGCCGGTTGCTATAAAACATACTGCTTCGATTGAGGACTTGTACCGTATCGACTTTCCCGATGGGGGATTTGAGGTCGAATCCAGCCATATTACCCCGATGATTGATGAAGCGGGCCATAAGATCATCGAAAAGGCACGTAGCAGTAGAGTTCAGGGTTGGAACCATCTGGACCGCCGACAACTGGCGAACACCCTGACGTTTCTGGAGGCTCGCCATCCCGACATTCTAAAAGCCATGGATATCCGCTCGGAACTCGATCTTATTAGGCAAAATATGAAGGATGAGCAGATCTCATCACATACTTCGATCAATGAAGTGGTTGACTATTTTAAATCAAGCAAGTCCCTCGGTGCGATGTCGTTAGTCCTATTCGCCCAGAACGAGATTTCGCCGTTTATTGACGAGGCATTTTCAGATGGACTCTTGAAGGCAACCATGCGGGAGTACAATTGGGAACAACCGGGCTTGCTCGCATCTGATTACCCCGCATCTCGCTGGGGAGACTATTTGAGGGACCTGTTGTTCATCATCGCCATCTCGCCAGGTAAAGCTTTAGTATTCTCCAATAACCCCAACGTTGTCGTCTATGATCATCTCAAGCCGCACGTACGTGCTCGGCTGATCAATCTGTATTCCTTGGCGAAGGCGCGCACGGCTTATTACTTCGACGAGACTCAGGGCGAGTTTGTCAGCGCTCATCTCGGCTGGGCTCTAAACCGCTCCACTCTTTCAAAGCAGCGCGACTACGTCAAAGATTTTTTACTCGCCGAGAATGCTTGGGACCTCTAGCATTTTTCCAGATGGCAAATTGCCTTCAATTGACCAGTGAGCCTCATTGAGGCTGACCATGAGGAGCCGGTTCCAGCAAATCTATAGCAGGCCGGTAGCGATACTCTTGCGGCGAAAAGCGTCCCTGGGGGCCAAAAAACAGCCTGGCTGTGAACTTTTCCAAGTAGGTCACCGCTTCCTCTGATGCGTGCTGTACGAAATAGGCCCGCTGCGCTGCGGGCAGTGTGGCGCGGTGAATCAGACAGGCCTTCACCATTTCTGCCAGCACAGAACCGCGAACGTCGTAACGCGCATCTACGGTGTGCAGGACAGTGCAATAACAGGACTGGTATGCCGATTGATGATCGACCTGCCATTGGGTATCCCGATTCATCCCTGGCTCCCCGCCTGCCAGGAGGCTAGGAACTGCAGCACTCGTTCAACTTGAACCTGACTGACCAGTTGCTCCGCGGTCTGCTGTTCGAAGGTCGGTAACGGCTCGAGTCGAAACCAAGTGATCGCCCGTTCGACGGCGACTCCGCTCTCGTCTAGGGCCAAGATCACCCGCAAGACATCCGCGATAAAGCGTTGCGTCGCTTCGGCGTCGGATGCGCTGGTAGCATCTGGTTTGCTGTGACGATAGGCAGCGATCTGACCGGCAAACTCGGTAGGGCTGAGGCCAAAGATCTCGGCATAGCGCTCGACCGAATAAGGCGCCCCGCTCGTAGGACACAGGTAGTCGATCAGTTCGGCGGCCGACAGTACCGCTGTCTGGAGTGTCCCCTGGTTCATGGCGCATTCCTCCTGCCACGTTTCGCTCACAGCATGCCCCCAAACCTGCGAGAAGCAAAGCTCCCGTTCGCTAGCCCAGGCCATTTATGACCTCATTTTCCAAGGAGTCCCCAAAGCTATTTTCCGGAGCTGGTCGGAACCAAGCTCATCCCAATGCTGACGGAAAGATGGTTGAGATAGCCATAGATGTTGATCTTCAGCAGTGCAGCAGGGTACGCAGGGCGTCCAGTTTCGGTGAGAACCACACCACTGAAGCCCAACGGGTGAGATCAAGCTCATCGTCGAGCACATCGATTACTCGAACCTAGTTAGTATCTGCGACATAATCATCCAGGCTCTCAGGCCGCAACGTGCATTAATCTCGATGCTTGCCTTGGAGGAATGGCCTCATGGACTACTCCGCTATGACTGCCGACGGCAGAATAACATTAGCACTGGTCAAGGTTTTACACAGCCTGGGCCGGTAGAAGACGCTGGCGAGAGGCAGCTAGCAGCATGCGGCACTAGTTTTCTACGCTTGGTTTTCCGATCAACCGAGAGTGCTTTGGTTGGACCATTGGCGTCTAAAAGGCTAATAATCGCTCTGCAATTTAAGCAACAGCCTTTTCGGCCAAAAAGCCAAAACCAGGCCGTGAGTGGGTCCGGGCAACTGACAGGATCTGCCTGTATTTCGCTGTCCACAGGGCCCTTTTGTGGAGTGTTTAGCAAACCGATACTATCGTCGCATTACTTTCACGCCTAGGACCCTTTTATGCATATGAGCTTCGGAGCTGGCGACCTTAACGAATACCTTGCTGACCTGTCGGGTTATAAAGTTGGTTTGGCTTTAACCCTGGAAGAACTCTACGACCATCTCAGTGGTGAAGAAGGATACGCAGATCTCGCGCGAGAATCTGAGCAGGGCGGAACCACCCCGACGGGTTGAGCCAGCTGGAGCTCCTGAGTCTAGTCCAAACAGGATTCTTTTTCAGCGACGTGAAGTGCATGGTCGAGTCATCGAGCCTGTTCAAGGCTCGTAACCTCGTCGGGCGAATCACAGGAAGATCGACCAGAAGCATTCACCGTCTGAGCCATCCCGCTCAGGCCCATCGTCTGGATGCCCAGCAGAGCGCGGTGGCGTTCCAGTATGCGAAAGGACTGGAGCTTGCATCGAAGGTATTTGGCTCTCAGATGCTCGCGGAGCAGTGGCTTTGTCGGCCGTGCGGCCGTTTGTTGGGGTTTGTACCCTTCGAGATGCTCGACACGTCGCTCGGGTTCAGCGTCGTAGCGGACTATCTTGAGCGTATACGCTTGGGTGTCTACCAGTAGCTTGCCTGAGGGCGAGGTTGGTATGCGGCGAGGAGGCAACGCTACCTCTTTTTACATGCGGGACTTACAACCTTGTAATTCCCGTATCACTCAATTGACAGCGATCAACCCCTAATCTTCAGTCACGTTTATTGGAGTGATTGAAATGAAAGTCATCAAAAGTATCACCGCTATCCTGGCCCTAGTGGCTTCGTCAGCCGTACTCGCCGAAGGAGGATCCGACCGTCTGCATGGAAAGATGATTCAGGCCAATGAGCAAGCTATGCGAGCTTATGCCGCTGCCAAGGGAAAGAACCCACCGGAGGTGATCCACTATCGCTACGGGATGCGGCTCGACGTGGCGAAGGTGATCAGCATGACGTCGACCAAGGCGAGCTGTGACGTGATGCCGGCACAGATGAATTACGAGGATTCCAACGGAGACGTGAAAATCCTTGAATACCGGACCGCTGGAGTCGGTTGCCGGGGCCAGAACTGAGCACTGAGCGAGTGGACAGGACTTACTCTGATAAAACGCCGGGTTGAAGCGTCAATTCCGGCAATAGATCGCCTGGTTACCGGCTTTCATGACTGGTGGAGTACGATGAGGACTGGTAGCTCAGGCAGGAGAGTCCAATGACTCAATCAGCGCGCACCACGGTAAAGTGCCTAGATCCCGGCGACGGCTCCGGCGATGTGATTGTGGAATTACCCGATGACATTTTGCGCGAGCTCGGGGTCACGACGGGCGACAGACTCTCCATCGAGCTCATCAACGGCGATATCGTACTCAAGCCAGTCCGCGAGCGCCGTGAATCTGACTAGCTACCCTTTGTAGCCCCTCTCTGTCGTCCTGTTGAGCTGATGAAGCTTTCTAGCGGGGGAATAAGGGACGGCAGTCAGCCTACCGCCGTCCTCCTGGTAGGTGCGTTATTTGGCTGGATAGTTGGCGACTACTTGGTCCTCGCCGCTTTTGATTAAACCAATGACTTGGTAGGCATGGCTTACGCCATCAACCTCCATGCCTGGGGACCCAGCTGGCATTCCTGGTACGGCGATCCCGACTAGATCGTTCCGCCCCCTGAGTTCTCGAATCTGCTCAGCTGGCACGTGACCTTCAACAAACTTTCCGTCGATCACAGCTGTGTGGCAGGACGCTAACCGTGGCGATACGCCCAGCTTCTGTTTCACTGCGCTCATGTCCGTCTCAACATGGTCGGTCACTTTGAAACCATTGGCTTCCAGGTGCGCGATCCACTTCTTGCAGCAACCGCAGTTCGCGTCTCGGTGAACGTCGATGGACAATGGCTCGGCAGCATAGGCCGCCGAGGTCACCAGAAGCCCAGCGATAGCGGCTAGCCGAACGAATATCCGGTTAGTTGGCATGAGTGTGCTCCTTACCGTCTTTGTGAACATGCGTCTTTGGCGACGATGTCGGGTGGGCATCCGAATGGGCCTCGGCCGCATTGTGGTCACCGTGATGATCTGCCGCTTGAGCGGAGCCTGCGGGTGCAGCTCCATGGTCGTGAGCTGCCTGGGCATGATCGTCGTCTGCCGCTTCATCGTGATCACCATGCTCGGCACGACCGCTCCCGCCGTGCTGGCCCTCATGGTTGTGCATATCGCTTTCACCGCCGCCGTGCTGGTGGCCGCCGCTCGTGGCCACCAAGGCCTTGTACTGCTCGGCATTCATCTGGGGCAGTTGATCCAGGAACGCGACGATTCCCCAGATGTACTCATCGCCCATGCTCTTGCCCCAGGCGGGCATGCCCGTGGCTTTGATACCGTGCTTGATTGTCCAGAATGCGGCGGCTGGATCGCCTCCGACACCCACCTTGGTGAGGTCGGGTGGCGACGGGTATAGCGCTTGGCTTAGCTCAGTCTTCCCAACGCCAGGGGCAAGGTGACAGCCTATACACATGGCGTTGTAGTTGCCCGCCCCCGCTTTGATCAACGCGGCTTCCTTCAGATCAGGGACTTCGATGTCTCGCGCTCGAACCTCAATAGACCGATCACGAGCCATGGCGAGAAAGGAATGGACTGCCGGGAAGTGAGGATCATCAGCGCCGACATTCACCAGACCGAAATAGGCTGTGCCCAATACCGCAGCACTTCCGACAGCACCGGCCCCAAGCAGCGTTGTAATTGTTTTTTTCATGTTGGAATTCTCAGAACCACATCCGGATACCGGCAACGAAGCGTGCCTCATCAACATCTCCACCCTCGTCTCGGATGAAGTCAGCGGTGTTGCCGTAGGAGCGGCTCCAGGTAACGCCTATGTATGGAGCAAACTGGCGGACAATTTCATACCGTAGGCGCAGCCCGACTTCGGTATTGGCAAGGCCCGAGCCAACGCCGCGCTCAGGATCGTTCTTGCCATAGAAATTGACCTCGGCCGTGGGCTGCAAAATCAAGCGATTGGTCAGCAGGATGTCGTATTCGCCCTCAAGACGCGCAGCAGTCTGACCGTTCTCGCCTATAAACGCCGTGGCTTCGGCCTCGAAGTCATACAGAGCCATGCCCTGAATACCAAAGGCTGCCCAGGTCTGTGGGGATTCCGGTTTGAAATCCTGGCGGACCCCGGCGACCACATCCCACCAAGGGCTGACCGAGCGCCCGTACAGGAGTTGCAGCTCAGCATCTTCGGTTACCCCATTGGTGCGCTCGCCTTCCGAACGAACCCAGAGGCGATTAATGTCGCCGCCTATCCAGCCTGATGCGTCCCAGGCCAGGGTGCTGCCCTCATCGGCGTCCTGGTATTCGAGCTGGTCCAACAGGAAGAAGCTGTTGATTCCGCTGTCGTGCACTTGGTGGCCACCCAGGGGCGGAAAGGCCGACTCGCGATCCGCATCAGTGAGCACTGGAATCGGCGTGCGGCTCGTCGTGGTCGGAGAAGTCGCTGAGCTATGGTTCATCTGGGAATGGTCCATGCCCTTCATAGAGCCGTGATCCATGCCCTGCATGTTTCCATGGTTCATTTTGCTGTGGTCCATCTTGTTGTGGTCCACCGGGCTGGATTTACTCTTGCTTTGAGCATGCCCCATCTGGCTGTGATCAACAGGGGCAGGCTTTTTCTGCTGTTTGCCCATCCCCATCTTGCTGTGATCCATCGCCGGCATCGATTCGGATGGAGCAGCATCCATTTGCATGGAGCCGTGCCCCATTTTCGAATGATCCATGCCCGAGTGATCCATTTCTTCAGCAGCGAAGCTGGGCGTTACGCCCAGCATGCTGATCGAAACGGTCAGAGCCAGCAGCGAAGGCCGCCCGAGGCTATTGGCCATCTTTCCCTGCCTTAGCTTTGTCGCTGCCATGCGATTTCATCATTTTGTCGTGGTCCATGCCTTCCATCGAGCCATGGTCCATTCCCTTCATCGAGCCGTGGTCCATACCTTCCATGGAACCATGGTCCATGCCTTCATGGTTCATCCCCTGGCCCTGCTTGTCCTGCGAGCCTTTGGCTTTGCCGGCCTCTGTGGTTTTCTGGGAATGCTGATCATGATTGTCGCTGGACCACGACGACGGGGCATAAACAGCCAGAATGCCTACCATCGCAGCAGAAAGGAAAAAGGCGCTTCGTTTCATTGGTTTGCTCATCTCAAATCTCCAGTTCATTCGTCCACACGTACTTCTCGGAACATGCCCATTTCCATGTGGAACAGTAGGTGACAGTGATAGGCCCAACGTCCCAAGGCATCTGCGGTGACGCGATAGCTTCGTTTTGAGCCAGGTGGCATGTCGATGGTGTGCTTGCGAACCATGAAGTTGCCGTTCTCGTCCTCCAGATCACTCCACATACCGTGGAGGTGGATGGGGTGAGTCATCATGGTGTCGTTGACCAAGGTGATGCGAAGACGCTCGCCATATTTCAACCGCAGCGGTTCAGCGTCGGAGAATTTGATACCGTCGAACGACCACGCGAACTTCTCCATGTGGCCGGTAAGGTGCAGTTCGATTGTCCGTCCAGGCTCTCGACCATCGGGATCGATGAAGGTGCTCCGCAGATCGGCGTACGTCAGCACTCGACGCCCGTTGTTGCGTAGGCCAATTCCCGGATCGTTCAGCTTTGGCGTTGGCGACATAGTCTGCATATCGACCAGTGGGTTGTTGGTCTCGGAAGCCGGATGGCTTTGCATTGCGCCGCTCATGCCGGCCATGCCTTCATTGCCCATCCCAGTCATCTTGCTGTGGTCCATACCGGCCATGCTGCCGTGGTCCATTCCAGCCATCTTGCTGTGATCCATGCCGGCCATGCTGCCCTGGTCCATGCCAGCCATGCTGCCATGATCCATTCCGCCCATGCTGCCGTGGTCCATGCCCATATCGCTCATGGCGATGATCGGGCGTGGATCTACCGCCGGTACGGGCGCTTGCAAGCCTTCGCGAACTGCCAGGGTGCCTCGGGAATACCCGGTACGGTCCATGGATTGCGCGAAAATCGTATAGGCCTGTTCGTTTTCAGGCTCGACGATGACATCGTAGGTTTCAGCAACGGCGATCCGGAACTCATCGACCGATACGGGTTTGACGTACTGGCCGTCGGCAGCCACAACCGTCATCTTGAGCCCAGGAATCCGGACATCGAAATAGGTCATGGCCGAGCCGTTGATGAATCGCAGGCGGATCTTCTCGCCGGGCTTGAAGATACCCGTCCAGTTGCCGTTCGGAGCTTGGCCGTTCATGAGGTAGGTGTAGGTATACCCGCTCACATCTGCGAGGTCGGTGGGGCTCATCTTCATTTCAGCCCACATCTTCCGATCCGCTACAGCGGCCGACCAGCCTTTCTCGCTCACGTCGTCAACGAAGTCGCTGACCGTGCGCTTGTGGAAGTTGTAATAGTCGGACTGCTTCTTGAGTTTGGAGAGCACCCGCGCCGGGTCCTCATCCGTCCAATCGCTGAGCATGACGACGTAATCGCGGTCATATACAAACGGCTCGGGATCCTTAGCATCGATCACCAGTGCGCCATAGACCCCAGACTGCTCTTGGAGGCCTGAGTGGCTGTGATACCAGTAAGTGCCGTTCTGGTGGACCTTGAACTTGTATTCGTACATGCCATCGGGAGCGATGCCGTGAAAGCTCAAGCCCGGCACACCGTCCATATTGGCGGGCAGGATTATGCCGTGCCAGTGAATGGAGGTGTCCTGTTTCAACCGGTTGCGTACACGCAGCGTCACGGTGTCGCCTTCGCGCCATCGCAGGATCGGCCCAGGCACGGAGCCGTTGATGGCCATGGCCGTACGAGCTGCCCCCGTAATGTTGACGGGCAGTTCACCGATATACAGGTCGAATTCATTGCCGCTGAGCACGTTCGGTTGGCCAGGGCTGGTCACAGCCCAGACCGGCGCGCGCCACATGCCGAGCCCACCCAGAAGTCCGGTAGCGGCCAGGCCTTTGACGAATGATCGTCTCGTGGTTTTGCTTTGCATGCCGTTGCGTCCAGTCAGGTAGATCGCTGATATCCAGGCTGCTCGATGGCGCAGCCCTTGGGTTCGTTGGAGCTCTCACCAGTCTCGTAGACTTTCGCTACTGCGCGAGGCTGATGAGAGGCCGTAGTCTGAAACTGCCATAGTTCAGATTCCGGAGTGATTACATTTCTGTAAGCTCGGATCAGCAGCTCTCGTGGCCGACATGCTTGCTGGACTGTGCGGCGACCGGCGGCTGCTCTTTCTCCTGCTGCGCAACCTGATAGGCCTGCATGGAGTTTTGGCGAGCCGCTTCCATCCGCGCAAAGGTCCGGTCCGCGCCGCCCTCTGCCAGGGCGATGCCTGCCATGCCGAAGGTAACGACCACCACAATTGCTTTGACCATGTTCATCTGGAGATCCTCAGTGGGTTCTGCGCCTCATGGCGTCAGGTACAGGGTCAAATTAGCCTCGCGGTGCTGTCAGAAAACTGATCGCGACATTACTTTTCCGTCAGCTTCTGGTTGGGCGTCTTTTTTCCTGCAAACTGGAGATGCACTCCGCGTGGATGAGAGCAGATGAAATTACTCGTAGCCGAAGATGAGCCGAAAACCGGTGTCTACCTCCAGCAAGGCCTAACAGAGGCTGGCTTCACTGTAGACCGGGTGATGACAGGCACTGACGCCCTGCAACAGGCGCAGAGCGAAGCGTATGACTTGCTGATCTTGGACGTAATGATGCCGGGGCTCGATGGCTGGGAGGTCCTGCGCAAGATCCGGGCAGCGGGGAAAGACGTGCCGGTCCTCTTTCTCACGGCCCGTGATGGCGTAGATGATCGCGTTAAAGGCTTGGAGCTGGGTGCTGATGACTACCTTGTGAAGCCCTTTGCGTTCTCTGAGCTGTTGGCTCGGGTCCGCACACTGCTGCGCAGAGGCAACGGTGGTTCTGCTCAAACCACCATGAAGATGGCGGACCTTGAGGTTGACCTGCTCAAGCGCCGGGCTACGCGAAACGGCAAGCGGATCGACCTTACTGCCAAGGAGTTTGCCCTTTTGGAGCTGCTCATGCGCCGACGCGGGGAGGTGCTCCCCAAGTCGCTGATCGCTTCTCAGGTCTGGGACATGAACTTCGACAGTGACACCAACGTGATCGAGGTCGCGATTCGCCGACTGCGGGCCAAGATTGATGACGACTTCGCGCCAAAGCTCATCCATACCGCCCGAGGCATGGGCTACATGATGGATGTGGCAGAGTGATGCGCCCGCAATCATCGCTCGTCAAGCGACTGACCCTGATGTTCATGTTCGCGGTGACTGCTGTCTTGGTCGTTGCCGGCGTGGCTTTCTACGGGCTCAGCCAGCACCATTTCCGGATGCTGGATGAGCAGGCGCTCTCCGAAAAGCTGGAGTCAACGCGTCATATTCTGTCCATTTCAGCAGCGCGAGGCGAGCTCGGCGATCAGGAGCAGCAGCTGCGGGCATTGCTCGGCGCACATCAGGATCTTTCGGCGAAAATCACCAAGGCTGACGGAACGACCCTTTTTTCAGACTCCAAAGCCTCCCAAATTCCTCAGCGGTTCGAGCAGGCGCGCCAGGGTGCGGTCTGGGAGTGGCAGGATGAATCGCAGAACTTCCGCGGTATCACCGCCCAGTTGGCCATCGCGGGCGAGCCGGAACCTGTGACGGCGGTGCTGATGCTCGATGTCACCACTCATGCCCATTTCTTCCACACCTTGCAGTGGTGGTTCGGGATCGGCTTGGTGATCAGTGCAGTGGTGAGTGCAGGCTTGGGCTGGGTCGTGGCCAAAAGCGGGCTTCGGCCTGTCGGGCAAATCACCAAAGTGGCGACCGCGATGTCAGCAAGATCGCTCCGCGAGCGCATTCCCCTGAAGCCCGTACCGATTGAGCTTCAGGAGCTCATCCTGTCTTTCAACGGGATGCTGGGACGATTGGAGGATGCATTCGTTCGGTTGTCCAACTTTTCTGCCGATATCGCTCACGAGTTGAGAACGCCGGTCAGCAACCTACTGACCCATACTGAAGTGGTGCTCACCAAGAAGCGTGACCTGGATGCATATGAGGAAAACCTCTATTCGAACCTGGAAGACCTCAAGCGCATGTCGCGCATGATTGACGACATGCTTTTCCTCGCCAAGGCGGACAACGGTCTGATCGTGCCCGAGCAGATCGATGTGGACCTCTCCGAACTCGTATACAAGCTGTTCGAGTACTACCAGTTCCTGGCTGAGGACCGGGGCATTCAGCTGACCCTCCAAGGTCGTGGCAAGGTTCGTGGCGATCGCCTGATGATTGACCGAGCGCTTTCCAACATTTTATCGAACGCGTTGCGCTACACCCCGGAAGGCAACGAGATATCAGTGCAGATCGAGCAAACACGTGAAACCGTGACGCTATCCGTACGTAACAGCGGAGTAACCATCGATCCTCAGCACATTGGCAAGATCTTCCACCGGTTCTATCGGGCCGATCCAGCCAGACGCGAAGGCGGGCCAAGCAATGCAGGCCTAGGCCTGTCGATAACACGCTCCATCATCGAGGCTCACAGCGGACGAATTTGGTGTACTTCAGCGGAGGGTGTCACAACCTTCTTCATCAGTCTCCCAGCCTCCATGCGGTTGGTTGGTGCAGCCCCAACCCCTTAATGGTGAGTTCATCCCGGTAACCTATACTCGCCCATCCTGATTCTTATCGTGGCGCTTCCGCTTAACGGGATGGCGGGCATCGATTCGGCGACTGAACCTTGCCCAATGCAGACCATGGGCATGGAAATGATGGCGGGCATGGACCATGCCTGCTGCCAGGACCAAGACCTGGGAAAGACTGGTGACCATACCAATCCTGCAAGGTAGGCCAGGAGTGCAGGACTGCCAGCACAGTGCAGCCCAGCTTCCTAACGCCTGGACTGACTATGCCAAGCCACGACCGTAACCGTCCGGCCAACTCACCTTCCTGACCCCGACGCCAAAGGCGATGGTGTCCACCTAATTTAAGTGGACACCATTTCTAGCCTTTTAAGCGGGTCTTTCCATGCAGTCACAACGCCGTTCCTATTCAAAATCCTTCAAGGCCCAAGTTGTCCAAGAGTGCGCCCAGCCCGGCGCATCGATTGCCAGCGTCGCGCAGAAGCACAGCCTTAACGCGAACCTCGTACATAAATGGATTAGGGTACTCACGAACAAAACTATGGCGCTGCAACCTGCTTTCATTCCAGTGCCCTTGCCGCTAGCCGGAGGACATTCGCAGGCAGCTTCATCAAGTATCTGCATTGAAATCCAGCACCCGCGTGGCACCGTCAAAGTGAACTGGCCGACCGAAAGCGCTGTCGCCTGTGCCACCTTTCTGCGAGACCTGTTGGAATGATTCGGATCGATGCCATCTGGCTTGCCACCGAGCCTATGGACATGCGCGCCGGTACCGAGACCGCGCTGGCCAGGGTGATCGCGGTGTTCGGTGTGGCGAAGCCGCACTGCGCATACCTCTTCGCTAATCGCCGTGCCAACCGAATGAAAGTCTTGGTGCATGACGGTGTGGGCATTTGGCTGGCAGCGCGACGATTGAACCAAGGCAAGTTTCATTGGCCCGGCATCCGTCACGGATCGGAAGTCGAACTCGATAACGAGCAACTTCAAGCCTTGGTACTGGGTTTGCCGTGGCAGCGGGTCGGCGCAGGCAGCGCGATCACAGTGCTTTAGCCCCTGCCATTAGCCCATCGGTTTATCGCTGTTGACGACCTGCTCTGACACAATCAGCGGCATGACTTCCTCGCCCAATCTCGACCAGATGACACCGGAACAGCTGCGCGGCTTGGCCGAACAGGCTATGCAGTTGCTGTCCCAGGTCGACTCCATGAGCCAGAAAATCCAACGCCTCGAAACGGTCAACGAGCAACTGGCTCATGAAATCGCCATCCTCAAGCGACACAAGTTCGCCAAGCGCAGCGAGCAACTGAGCCCCGACCAAGGCAGTCTGCTTGATGATCTGCTCGATACCGATATCGCAGCTATCGAAGCCGAGCTGAAGGCAGCCAATCCGCCGGCCGCACCGGCCGAGCCACGTCATAAGCCCAAGCGTGCACCACTGCCGCCGCAGTTTCCGCGAACCGTGATCCGTCACGAACCAGAGAATACTCAGTGCGTGTGCGGCTGCCAGCTTCAGCGAATCGGCGAAGACGTCAGCGAGAAGCTCGATTACACTCCGGGCGTGTTCACAGTTGAGCGGCATGTGCGTGGAAAATGGACGTGCCGTCAGTGTGAAACACTGATCCAGGCGCCTGTACCGGCCCAAGTGATCGACAAGGGCATCCCGACCGCAGGCCTTTTGGCCCACGTGATGGTGGCGAAGTTCGCCGACCATTTACCGCTGTACCGGCAGGAGAAGATTTTTGGTCGGGCCGGACTGCCCATCGCCCGTTCGACACTGGCGCAATGGATCGGACAGACCGGTGTGCAGCTCCAGCCTCTGGTCGATGCGCTGCGTGAGCATGTGTTGGCCCAGGGCGTGATCCACGCCGATGAGACCCCGGTTCAGATGCTCGCACCAGGCGAAAAGAAAACCCACCGCGCTTACGTGTGGGCCTATAGCACCACGCCTTTCTCGGCCCTAAAGGCCGTGGTCTACGACTTCAGCCCCAGCCGTGCCGGCGAACATGCGCGTAACTTCCTGGGCACGTGGAACGGTAAGCTGGTCTGCGATGACTTCGCCGGCTACAAGGCCAGCTTCGAGCTGGGCATCACCGAAATCGGCTGCATGGCCCATGCACGCCGCAAATTCTTCGACCTGCATGCAGCCAATAAAAGCCAGTTGGCGGAGCAGGCGCTTCACTCGATTGGCGGGTTGTATGAAGTCGAGCGACACGCCAAGGAAATGAGCGACGAAGCCCGCTGGCGATTACGTCAGGAAACAGCGGTGCCCATCGCTGAAAAACTGCATGAGTGGATGTTGGCCCAACGCGAACTTGTGCCCGAGGGTTCGGCCACGGCCAAGGCCCTGGATTACAGCCTTAAACGCTGGGTAGCGCTGACGCGCTACCTGGAAGATGGTGCTGTGCCCATCGACAATAACCAGATCGAGAATTTGATCCGGCCGTGGGCGCTTGGGCGCTCGAACTGGTTATTTGCCGGGTCGCTGCGCAGTGGAAAAAGGGCGGCGGCAATCATGAGCCTGATCCAGTCGGCGCGTATGAATGGGCACGATCCGTATGCCTATCTCAAGGATGTACTGATGCGGCTTCCGACACAGCGGGCGAGCGAAATCACGCAATTACTCCCGCAGCATTGGATGCTTGCCTGAGGCAGGCTAAGTGGACTTCGCCAAATAGTCAGCTCAAAGGCTGATTGGCATCAACAATTCGGAAGCGACTTTTCTCAGCATGTAGGTTTCGCGCAGAATTGACTGCCCCATCGAAGACTCGTGACGCTGCATGACGGCTTCATTGTGTGCGATGGCTTCATGCAGGTTGATCCAGACAGGCCGCATACCATTAGCGATTTCGTGGCTTTCCATTCTCACCGGCTCTAGCTGGGGCGCTACTTCGCATTGATAAAAATGCGAGGTCATGTGCATCAGATCGTACTGTGGCTTTTGGTAGGGCCGGTACTCCTCGATGTAACCGTAGTGCTGGAGCACCTGTATTTCACGAGCACCAGTCTCTTCCTCAAGCTCACGCTTCAGGCCTGCGACAATGTCCTCGTCACCATCAAGGCCGCCTCCAGGAAAGCTGAAATCGTTATAGCGCTCGGTGAACAGCAACAGGATCTGTTCACCCCGCATCACGATGCCGCGAGCTGCATGTCGACGGAATACTCTGCCCTGCTTGGATTTCAGCTCGGGGTGAACAATTTCAGTTATGAGTTGCATGTGGTCTCGTAGCGGCAAGATCAGTTAGTCATCGTCCAGGGTGGCCACGGTATTTCCTCAGTTCTGGAAATACTGTGGCCAGTGGAACTGGCTCAGCGAAGCAGCAATAAGGGTACAGTGGATGTACGCAGCATCGTCGTGGTCGTGCTGCCTATCAGAAACTGCCTGATGCGTGAGTGCCCGTACGCCCCCATGACCAAGAGGTCAATGCCGTGCTCTGCCTGATACGCATGCAGTGTGGACTCTACTTCGCCTGGGCGGATCTCGGAATGCACCAGCGAGCCGGAAGACGCAAGCGTGGTTCGTGCCTTCTCCAGCGCGTTCTGGTTGTCTTCAGAATCCGTTCCAACCATGACGATATGAATTGGCAGGCCTTCGCACAGCGGGCTTGAAGCAAGCATCTGTAAGGTCTTGTGGCCTGTTGCGCTGCCGTCAAATGCCACCATGACCGTTTCAGGTTTCCTGAAATGGCTGGTTGTAATCAGGGTGGGGCGGTGGATAGTTCGGACTATCGCTTCAATCTGGCTGCCAAGACTTTGGGCACTGCGCGTGCTGTCCTCACCGACTCTTCCAATCACCAGTAACCGAATATCGTCTTGGAGATCGCTCAGGCTCTCGACGAGATGGCCATGGCGCTGCTTCATATCAGGTGACATGGCGCCAGAGTGAACTGTTCGCTCGCGAGCTTTTTCAAGCATGTGCTGCCCATGCTCCAACGCCAGTTTTGCCCGCTGCGCATCCAGCATGGCCAACTCTTCCAGCAGATGTTCTCTGCTACCGAGACCGATATTGCCGCTGAGGTCAGCGGATGCAGGATATTTCTCCTTATCCAGCACATGAAGCAAGGTCAGGGGAGCGCTGAGTCGTTGCGAGGCCCATGCTGCGTAATCGCAGACCGCCAATGAGGATTGTGAGTTATCAATGCATGCCATTACGCGGGTCATTGTCGTTCTCCTTAGTGGCTCATGAGCTTGTCGATGGCACCGGGTTTGTCATGCACGCCGAAGCGGTCAACGATTGTCGCGCTGGCTTCATTGAGACCGAGCACTTCAACCTCAGCGCCTTCGCGTCGGAACTTGATCACGACCTTATCCAGCGCTGCGACGGCGGTGATATCCCAGAAATGCGCCTGTGTGAGATCGATGGTGACCTTGTTGAGCGCCTCCTTGAAGTCAAAAACCTCAGTGAACTTGTCCGCAGAGCTAAAGAACACCTGGCCCACGACGCGGTAAGTCCGATGCGATTTCGTCTCTTCAAGAGTGCTCTTGATATCCAGGTAGTGCCCGACCTTGTTTGCGAAGAACAGGGAGGCCAGCAGCACACCTACCAGTACGCCGTAAGCCAGATTGTGAGTGGCCACGACGACCACGACGGTCGCCACCATGACGAGGTTGGTCGACAGCGGATGCTCTTTCAGATTACGCAAGGAATCCCAGCTAAAGGTGCCGATGGACACCATGATCATCACAGCCACGAGTGCCGCCATAGGGATTTTGGAGAGCCACTCGCCAAGAAATACCACCATCAGCAGCAGGAAAACGCCGGCACACAATGTCGAGAGACGGGTGCGGCCACCAGATTTCACGTTGATGATCGACTGGCCGATCATGGCGCAACCTGCCATGCCGCCAAGCATGCCGGCAGCGATGTTGGCCACACCCTGGCCTTTGCACTCGCGGTTTTTGTTGCTGGTGGTGTCGGTAAGGTCGTCGACGATGGTCGCGGTCATCATTGATTCGAGTAGACCCACTACTGCCAACGCAGCCGAGTACGGGAAAATGATGCGCAGGGTTTCAAAATTCAGCGGAACTTCAGGCCAGAGGAAGATCGGGAGCGTATCAGGCAGTTGGCCCATGTCACCGACGGTGCGGATATCCAAACCGAGGTAAATGGCGATGGCAGTCAGCGTCAGAATGCACACCAATGGAGAGGGAATCACCTTGCCGATTTTCGGTACATACGGGAACAGGTAGATGATTCCCAGGCCCGCAGCGGTCATGGCATAGACATGCCAGGTGACATTGGTCAGCTCAGGCAATTGCGCCATAAAAATCAGAATCGCTAATGCGTTTACGAAGCCGGTGACTACCGAGCGTGAAACAAAGCGCATCAACGAGCCGAGCTTCAGGTAGCCGGCAAGGATTTGAAGTACGCCACATAGTAGCGTCGCGGCCAGCAGGTACTGGAGTCCATGCTCTTTTACTAGCGTAACCATCAGCAGTGCCATGGCGCCTGTCGCCGCCGAGATCATTCCGGGGCGCCCGCCGACAAAGGCGATGACAGCACAGATACAGAAGGAGGCGTAGAGACCGACTTTGGGATCTACCCCGGCGATGATGGAAAAGGCGATGGCTTCCGGGATCAGCGCGAGTGCGACCACCAGCCCCGCGAGCACGTCGGCACGGACGTTGGAAAACCACGTTTGTCTAAGTTTTTGCAGCATATAAATATCCAAGGCAAAGCATCGCGCACGCCAAGGGAGTGGCGAGCGAATCGATACAAATTCAAATTTTGAGGATTTTTTGCTGTGTGCTTAAGGTGTAAAACCAGGCGTACAGCAGTGAGCACCCGCGAGCGAGGCTAGCGGAAGCAGGTTGTTGCGAGGGGGCGTAGCGCTAAGGCGGCGTAGGCTGCCAGTAGATCGTTTGGAGTACAGTCATGCTGATGTTCCTGTAGCTCAAGGGGTATGCGGAGCCGAAGTATACAATGAAGCCATCGTCGATTGCGACCCGCTGGCAGGCTCTGCATGACCTACGTCAGATACAGGCTTATTCAATGGGTATACCTGCGGGCAAGGCTTTGTTTTCCACCCGTTCTTGTCCGAGCTGGTCTGTGTGCTGAGGGGTGAGTTGGCCAGACGGTTACCCACGACCTGCCGATACCTATGCTGTAGGCATAGCGACAGGTTCTCCCCCCCGATCCATGGCGTCCTCCCCGCGTCTGACTCCCTCTTAATTTCACACCATCGTTCTGCGTAGCAGCGGGGCGATGGCACGCGGCTGGGCGCTGATCTGTCGAGGAATCATTTTCATGACTCCATAACGTTTTCAGGGACGGATCCAAGCTGAGCCTGCACAGCTGAAGGGCTTGAACGTAGGAGACAAGGTGAAATTTGGGTTCCGTATGGGGGGAAGCGTCGCGAAATCGTGAGCATTCAGAAGCAGTGATTTTCCAGCCTTAAATGATCGGGCAGGCCTTCGCACCGAGATGCTGACCACTGTCAGCAATGCGCACAGGCCTGTATGACCTGCGCAGATTCCTGCGAAGCAATGACTGCGTAAGCGAATTTCGCCAAACCTCCGCCTGCTTTCCATGCGCCTGATAAAAGATTTGGGTACGTCGATAACCGGCGTGCCTAGGGAGACAGGTAGACCGCTTATGGGCATGCGTTCTGGCAGAGCCTAGCTTGGGCAGCTAGCCAACCAAAGGCGCTGCTGTACAGATCTGGTAGCAAAGAAGCCCGCCTCGGCGGCGGGCTATCAGATGTCTCCAAGGGGAGGCTGTAGGCCAACAAGTCTCGGAGCAAGCGCTTGTAGGATACGCCTCTTGGCTCACGCCCACCAGCCAGCTCGACGGGAGCGAATGGTCCTGCGTTCTGACGGCATTTGAAGCGGCTTATGTGGGCCACGTCAATCGGCAGGGCAATCCGCCAAGACAAAGCAAGCTGGTTATCCCCAGGCGGTATACCCTCAGGGAGAGTCAAAGGCAAAGCTAGGGGTAAATCTAGCGGGTACTCACATTTGAGGGCAGAATCACCAGCTTCGCCTACATTGCACTGGGTTGAGGGGAAGGTGGTGGGAGCAGAGCTAGATCGGGTAAAGGATCGCAAAAGGAGCAGAGCGTTAATCGAAGACCTCTACCTCGACGCGAACCGAGTTTACGTAATCCACTACTCCTGCGAATCGTTTTATCAGAACGATACGGGGGAGTCGAAACGTGTGACCTCCATCGCCACACGAAACCTAAAAACCGGCCAGACCAAATCATGGTCCATCCATAAAGAAGCAGAGCTCAGCAAACAGCTCTCCAGCATGCAAGCAGAGCTCAATAAATTCGAAAAGTCGATGCTCAAAGGCTTTTTCCAATGGCTTGATAAGCACAAGGATTGCCGTTTCCTGCACTGGAATATGCGAGACGAAAATTTCGGGTTCTTTGCGCTTGAGCATCGCTTCCGGGTACTCGGCGGCAAACCCGTAGAGCTGCCGGATGACAAGAAGGTTGACCTTGCGCGTGAGCTGGTTGCGTTGTATGGAAGAAATTATGCCCCGCATGCCGATAGCAAGGGAAGGAAAGGCAGGATCATGGCATTAGCTGAACTCAACAATGCCAGCGACCAAGACGCGCTGCCGGGCGCTGATGAGGCTGCCGCCTTTGTGAACGCTGAGTACATAAAAATGCATCAATCGACCTTGAGGAAGCTCGATATGTTTGCGAACTTCTTCGAACGGACACATGACAAGTCCTTGAAGACGAAATCCAAATGGTACGAGCGGAACGGGGTGCACCCTGTTGTGTTGATTGAAATCGTCAAAGACCATCCGATCTACACGACAGTTATCGTACTGAGTGGCCTTGCCATAGCTGCCGTCAATTTCAGCCGTTTCTTGGAGCTTTTCAACTAGCTCCCCGTATCGGGTTCTGCGCTGTAGCGCAAGCGCCAGTTCACCACTCTTTGGGCCTCATTAGGAGGCCTGTAGGTGTATACGGGACTCGGGACGATTGGATTTAGAGAATTAAAACTCTCGCAGCGTTTAATTCCACGGGCTCCAGCCCGACGCCCGTAATTACCCCTTTCATTGGACCACACCTCGTCGGGGACGCAGCCGCTTGCCGTATGAAGGCAATTAGCCATAATCTTCGCCGGTGGCCGAAGCCACGTACAAAAACCAAGCATGGAGTAGCCTGATGAAAATCGTTTACCTCGTGATCGCAGCAGTCCTGTCGTTCTCCTCGGTCACTGCCTTCGCACATAGCGGCGGTACCGACTCCAAGGGTTGCCACACCAACCACAAAACGGGCGAGCGCCACTGTCACTAAGGCGGTCCGCAGGTCCTTCAGCGCTGGTGTTCTTGACCCTGAGGATGCCAGCCATAGAAGCAAAGCCAGCAGCTAAAGCAAGTTGCGAATACCCAGTAGCGCCACCAGGTGGCCGGGGTAGAACCAATAGCTCCACTGTTTGACAGGCACGACCTTGAACGGCAATGGGGCCCAGAACAGCGCCAAACCGAGCAGAGGTGCAAGAGCGGCGGTCGACAGTGCGAGGATGGCGAATGGTTCTAGTTGCGCTGCTTGCTCGAACAGGCCAGTTCGAGAGTTGGCAGCAGCACAGAGTGCGACGGGCAGTAACGCGAAAAGTTCGGGGCGCTTGATCGCGAGCACCAGAGCTGCCGGCACGAACACTCCATAAAAGCCGAACATCAACGGCTCGCTCAGCAAATAGGCAGCCAGAATCGCCCCGCCGGCCAGTACCAGGCTTTCGAGCGTCCGGTGCTGCACTCCCCAAGCGACCAGCAGACCCAACGCCAACGTGACCAGGACGTTGAATGTGCCTGAGGTGCTGACCATCCGGTATGGCACTTCTGATAGCGCCGCAAACAACACCAAAAGGGCGAGATACCGGCCATTACTCCGGATAAACAACTCACCAGGCTGGTTCCGCGAAACGTTGATGGCCACCGCCAAACAGAACAAAGGAAAGGACAGTCGGCCTAAGACAAACAGGTTACTGGTAGCCGGCCAGGCCAACCGCATGTGATCGAGCACCATCGTAATCAAGGCGATCCACTTGATCAGGTCCTGGCCCGTGTGCCGCTCTCTGTGACGGATGGGATCTGACGTCACGGCATGCTCCCGAGTACCAAAAGAGTCAGTAGCAAGTACCGCCCACCCTTGGCCAAGGTCACCAACAGTGTGAACCGCCAAAGTGGCTCGCGCATGACCCCGGCTACCAACGTAATTGGATCGCCGATAATGGGTACCCAGCTCAATAGCAGTGACCAGTATCCATAGCGCTGGTAGAAGACTTGTGCCTTCTCCAGCTTGGACTCCCTAATCGGGAACCAGCGCTTGTGCTTGAAGTGCTCGACGCCTCGACCCAAAAACCAGTTAACCACGGAACCCAGCACATTGCCGGCGGTAGCCACCGCGACAAGCGCCACGGGCAGGTACAGCTCAGACACTAGCATCGCGGCCAGCGCGGCTTCTGACTGCATGGGTAGCAGCGTGGCGGCCGCAAAAGCTGCCAGAAACAGGCCGAGGTAGCTGGTGAGCTCGAACACGGCCCTACAGGTACTTGGTAATTTGCTTGAATTCGTCCAGGGCCGATCGATCGCCCTTGCTCAAGGCTGCAACCGAGTCCTCAAGACAGTGGTCGATATGGTCCTGGATGAGCGTGCGCTTGGCCTGGCAGACGGCCTTTTCAACCGCATGCAGTTGCTGGGCAATGTCTACACACTCGCGCCCATCCTCGATCATGGCAATGATGCTGCGCAGATGGCCGTCTGCACGCTTCAGGCGCTTGATGATCGCCTCATGGCTCTGGTGAGTATGGGCATGGCCCTGTTCATCATCGTGCTGGTGATCATCGGACATATCTTGAGTCTCTGTCGGCGATACATTACGCTGGCGATGCTATCCCCCCCAGGGGGTTAGGTCAAACGTGCAACGTTGCTGTTGAATCAGCGTCATAGGCATCTGAATGTCCCGTCGTTTCCTGTCATCAGCCATCCTCGTGGCTTTGGCTATGGCCGTTATGCTGGCCTGGACGGGGCACGCCTATTCGTTGGCAGTACCGACTCAAGTCGCTGCCCAAGAAGCAGGGAACATGAAGCATGGGCATGACCATGGCGAGGCCTCATGGAGCTGCGCGCATTGCACTGACCACTATCATGCCCCGCTCACGCCCGACCACCAGCACGAGACCCCTCAGCTCTCTTCTGCTGCGCAACTGACACCTATCTTCGGCCCGTCCATGCCATTGGCCTGGTCAGGCAACTCGGTACCACACCCGCCTATCTTCCGAATCGAACGCCCACCTCGTCCTGCTTTTGCTTCCTGACCCTGGCCGCTTTGCGGCTCTCGATCACTGCAAAAAGGATTGATCCATGCGTTTACACTCGATAACGGGTGGGAGCTTGCTCGCTGTGCGTGCACGCCATCCCATCTGCCTCTTGTTCCTGTTCGTCGCGTCATTGCTTATCGGCATGCCGGAGGCATTGGCACACGCCGTAGCGGAAGGCGACAAGGGATTCATCCAGGAAAGCTCGGGGGTCATGCTGATCCCGTTCATCTACATGGGCGCCAAGCACATGATGACGGGCTATGACCACCTGCTGTTCCTGTTCGGCGTCATCTTCTTCCTCTACCGCCTCAAGGACGTGGGCCTCTACGTCACGCTATTCGCCGTTGGACATTCGGTCACGCTGCTGTTCGGCGTGCTTACTGAGATCAGCATCAGCTCCTACATCATCGACGCGATCATCGGTTTCTCGGTGGTCTACAAGGCGATGGACAACCTGGGGGCCTTCAAGCGCTGGTTCGGTTACCAGCCGAACACCAAAGCCGCGACGCTCGTCTTCGGCCTGCTGCATGGCTTTGGCCTGGCAACAAAGATCCAGGAGTACGAAATCTCGGCCGACGGCCTGATCCCCAACCTCATTGCTTTCAATGTCGGGGTTGAGATCGGTCAGTTGCTCGCGCTGAGCGCCATCCTGATCGTGATGGGCTTCTGGAGAAGAACCGGTGGTTTCTGGCGTCACGCCTACACCGCCAACGTTGCCATGATGAGCGCCGGTTTCCTGCTGATGGGTTATCAGCTGACTGGCCTGATTGTTACCGCTTGAGGATTCTGAACATGTTCAACTCCCCACTTCCTTCGGCAAACGAACTGCCGAGCAGCCGTCAGCTCATTCGATCCACCGCCATCGCCTTCGCTGCCGCGATGGGCCTTCTGGTCACCGTGGTCATGCCTTCGGAGTATGCCGTCGACCCAACAGGTCTGGGCCGAGCCATGGGTCTTACCCAGATGGGCGAGATCAAGATCTCCCTCGCCCAAGAAGCCTTGGCCGATGAGGCCGCTACGAAAGCCGCTGTACCTGCGCCGGCAATACCGGCACCGGTTCCCGAGGCTGCTCCCGCTCCGGCTCCACAAGTTGCAGCGGTGCAGCCTGCCCAGCAAGCAGTGCAGCCAGCGGCAAAAACCGACGAGGTCAGTTTGACCCTCAAGCCAGGCGAAGGGCGCGAGATCAAGCTCGAAATGCGTAAGGGAACTGTCGTTGCATATGAGTGGAATGCTTCGGGACCGGTCAACCACGACACCCACGGTGAAACCTATGACGCGGCCCAGGGCGACTTCCACAGCTACAGCAAGGGTCGTCAGGTGCAAAGCGACAAGGGTGAGCTGACTGCGCTCTTCGACGGCACCCATGGCTGGTTCTGGCGCAACCGTACCACGGGTAACGTCACCATTGTGCTGAACACGACTGGCGACTATCTCAACCTGAAGAAATGACGCGTGGTCGAGGCTCACTAGAAGTGAGCCTCGACCTATCAATTTTTTGATCTCACCACTGTGGAACCTACGACATGACCATCAAACTGCTACGTTCGCTCGCTGTAATCGGTCTCCTCGGCCTGCTCGTCGCATGCGGCGATGCCGAGCCAGAGGTGTCGAACGATAGCGCGGGCCATGGCCACGCTCACGACTGATACCCCGGTTAGAGCCAAGGAAGGCTCTATCTACCGCTCCTCAGGATGACGGTTGATACGTTCGCCAGTCATCCCGCTCGTCTCAAAAATCGCCTGCTGATTACTGGTCTCTTGTATAGGGGGGTGGGGTATGACAATCTCCGCGCCAATATACATAGGGGGAGTATGGTATGGGCCATCTCGCATCGAACAAAGAGGCGCTGCTCAAGCGCGTCAAACGCATTGCTGGGCAGGTGCAGGCAATTGAAAAAGCCCTTCAGGAAGAAGAGGACTGCGCCAAGACCCTGCTACTGGTGGCATCGGCCCGTGGAGCGATGAATGGGTTGCTGGACGAAATCATCAAGGATCACGCCAGGGCGCACGTAGCTCACCCGTCACTTACTGACGAAGAGCGCAGCAAGGGCGTAGAAGAACTCCTGGAAGCCATTCAGCGGTACTCAAAATGACTTCGGACATCCAAGCTATGAGCACGACGGCAACCACCCATGACCATGTTTTTCTCGGTGCCTCCCATGAAGAGAATGCGAAGCGCACGCTCTGGGTCGTGTTGCTGACCGTTGTAATGATGGTGGGTGAGATTGCCGCAGGCTACATCACCGGATCGATGGCCCTACTCGCCGACGGCTTCCACATGGCCACACACGCTGGTGCGCTCGGCATCGCGGCCGCTGCATACGCGTATGCCAAGCGACACGCCACCAACTCTGGGTTCAGTTTTGGTACGGGCAAGGTCGGCGATCTGGGTGGGTTTGCTTCGGCGCTGATCCTGGGACTCGTTGCCCTGGCAGTGGGTGCTGAGTCGATCGTCCGTTTGTTCCAACCGAATGAAGTGCAATTCAGCATCGCGATTGGTATCGCGATAGTTGGCTTGCTGGTGAACATCGTGAGTGCGTTGCTGCTGGGCCACGGGCACAACCATGATCACGGGCATGACCACCACCATCACCACGATCATGGCCACGGGCACGGCGACAACAATCTGCAATCGGCCTATGTGCATGTCCTGGCCGATGCACTGACCTCGGTCCTTGCGATCGTCGCACTGCTGGCGGGCAAATACCTTGGATGGGTCTGGCTCGACCCTGTGATGGGCATCGTCGGCGCCGTTGTTATCGGGCGCTGGTCCTGGAACCTGATGAAAGTGACTGCCGGCGTCCTTCTGGACAAAACTGATGATCACGTAGCGCAGGAAATCCGCGAGTTCATTGAGCAACCGGGTGACGTCCGCATCTGCGATCTTCACGTTTGGCGCGTAGGCCCCGACGCCCACGCCGCTATCGTCAGCGTTGTTGGCAAAGCCGCAACCAGTGTTGAAAGTATTCGTGAGCGGCTGTTGCCGGTTCATGAAATTCGGCACCTGACCGTCGAAATTCACCAAGCCTAATCTGTGGATGCGGGCCGCTGAGGCGGCCTGCACTCACGCGCCACAATCCTGCCCACAGGTAACTCATCCATGGCTTCGCAGATCGAGAACCCTTGTATTTCACTCTGTCAGTTGAAGGGCGATCTCTGTGTAAGCTGCGGACGGTCGAAAGATGAAATCCGCAAGTGGAAGCGCATGAAACGTCCGGAGAAGATGGCCGCCGTACAGAAAGCCAGTGCGCGGCTGAAGGCGCTCAAGAAATAGCACCGACCCAGCGACTCTCCACCGCCCTGGATGGAGGGCGCTATCGCCGTGGCCATTTCCGGTGGAGCTCATCAATGACAAACGAGTGCGCATGAGATTTTCCATCAGCGACATGAGGATGATCTTCCGAAAGATCGTCGTGCTGATGCGACACAACCTCGTGCTCATGGTCGGGATGCCAGATCCATTTGCTCAGTGTCCACGCAAACCCAGCGAGTAGACCTAGGCCAACGAACGCAGCAGTGAGGCTGACGCTGGCTCCCAGCCACCCGGCCAGCGGGTAGGTAATCAGCCAACAAGCATGAGACAAGGCGAACTGCGCCGCGAACAGCGCTGGTCGATCCTGAGCCGAAGAAGATCGACGCAAGATCCGCCCCGACGGCGTTTGTGCCAGGGAATATCCAGCGCCCAGCACCACCCACAGAACAACCAAGGCCGAATAACTGGAGACGAAAGCCCCGATCAGCAAACCAGCCACCAGGATCGCTCCGCCGGCAAGCATGGCCTTACGATCGTCCAGACGCTCAAGAAGTCGCGGAAGCAGCATGGCCACCACCATCGAACCGCCACCGAAAGCCATCAACGCCATGGCCATCGCGCTCTGATCCAGCCCAAGCTTCGCCTGAACCAACACGACCGTATTCACGATAACCATCGCGCTGGCTGCAGCAATTGCGAGGTTCAAGGCCAGGAGGCCGCGCAGGCGCGGGGTACGCAGGAAGATCCGTAGGCCTTTGGTCGTCCGCTCGTAGATGCTCCGCTTGGGCCCGCGAACGGCTACCGGCAATACCGCTGAAACCACCATCGCAGCTGACACGAGGAAACCCACGACGGTGCCACCGAACAGGCTGTGGAAGCTGACCACGGTCAACAGGGCTGCCGCGAGCATCGGGCTAATAACACTCTCCAGGTCATAAGCCAGGCGCGAAAGTGATAGCGCCCGGGTGTACTCACGCTCGTCAGGGAGGATGTCAGGAATGGTGGCCTGGAACGTTGGCGTAAACGCGGCAGATGCAGACTGCAGCACGAAAATCAGCACGTAGATCTGCCAGATCTCGGTGACAAACGGGAGTAACAGCGCCACGGCTGCCCTGACCAGGTCGAGGGAGACCAGCATGGCTTTTCTGGGTAGGTGTTCGGCAAACGCACCGGCAATCGGCGCCACGCCAATGTAGGCCACCATCTTGATCGCGAGCGCAGTGCCCAAGACGGCGCCGGCCTGCGCGCCGGCTAGATTATAGGCCAGAAGCCCAAGCGCTACGGTCGCCAGGCCGGTGCCGATCAAGGCAATCACCTGAGCAATGAACAGGTGCCTGTAAGTGCGGTTTTTCAGGACAGATAGCATGGCACCTCCGTGCACGGCTGGAGGCGATCTCTATCGCCTGAACTTCATCAGATCGACAACAGCGTATCCCCCCCAGGGGGATATGGTCAACGCGATTCCATACGGCTCGACACGCTCGATGAATACCCGTTGCATTTGGACGAAACTGGCTTAATGTAGGAAAAGATACATTTTATGTTGAGTTTTCTACATGATTAGCTGGTCGCTATTGATTTTGGGACTGCCGACAGCAAACGCCACCGAACGAATGCGCGCCTGGAGAACGCTGAAGGCCTCTGGCGCCGCCGTGCTACGCGATGGTGTGTACTTGCTGCCGGAACAAAGCGCGGGCCGCGAAACGTTCGAAGCCGTGGAGCGAGATGTGCTAGCCATCAACGGCACGGCATTTCTGCTGTCGTTGCCAGAACGCGAGGAGCGCTTCAGCGGGCTATTCGACAGAAGCGATGAATACGCCAAGCTGATGGAAGAAATTGCAGGCTGCCGAGCTGACCTATCCCCGGATAATGCGTTGCTGACAGCCCGACAGGTGCGCAAGCTCAGGAAGGCCTTCGGCCAGTTGGCAGCGATCGATTTCTTCCCAGGTGTACTCAAGACCCAAGCCGACGCGGCCCTGCAGGAGCTTGAGACCGCGATTAGCCGCGCTCTGTCTTCTGATGAGCCGAGTGCGCACGATGAGGCGATCAACCAGCTGGAGCGCAGCGAATACCAAGGTCGCCGATGGGCAACGCGAAAACGTCCTTGGGTAGACCGGTTGGCCTGTGCCTGGCTGATCCGTCGCTTCGTTGATGCCGATGCCCAATTCATTTGGTTGGACAGTCCCAGCGACTGCCCAAGCGATGCGCTCGGCTTTGATTTTGATGGGGCCCGATTCAGCCACGTTGGCCAGCGGGTTTCCTTCGAAACCCTCATCGAGAGCTTCGCCTTTCAGCAGCCAGGCCTGGCACGCCTGGCGGGTGTCATCCACTACCTGGATGTGGGAGGCGTACAACCTTCCGAAGCACCCGGTATCGAGCGTGTCCTCGCCGGATTGAGAGAGAGCATTGGCGATGACGATCAACTGACAATGGTCGCAGGAGGCATCTTCGATGGCCTGCTGACGGCTTTCGCAAGCGAGGAAGCCCAAAATGGTTGATACCACCTCCGCAGTAAGTGAACAGCCGCCATCGCAAGCGTCTCAGCAGCCGATCGGTCTGTATGAAGCCTTCCTGTTCTGGCTCAAGTTAGGCTTCATCAGCTTTGGCGGGCCTGCCGGACAGATCTCAGTCATGCATCAGGAGTTGGTCGAGCGTAGGGGGTGGATCAGCGAGAAACGGTTTCTACACGCGCTGAACTACTGCATGTTGCTGCCCGGCCCCGAGGCTCAGCAGCTCGCAACGTATATCGGTTGGCTCATGCACCGCAGCTGGGGTGGGGTAATTGCCGGCGCATTGTTCGTGCTGCCTTCACTGTTCATCCTGATCGGTTTGTCCTGGGTCTATGTCGCCTTTGGCGAGGTGCCGGTAGTCGCGGGCATTTTCTATGGCATCAAGCCGGCGGTCACCGCCATTGTCGTCCACGCTGCACACCGGATTGGTTCACGAGCCCTCAAGAACGGCTGGCTGTGGGCTATGGCCGGCGCCTCGTTCGTCGCTATCTTCGCCCTCAACGTGCCGTTCCCGCTGATCGTGCTGGTGGCCGCCATCATCGGCTATGTGGGGGGCCGCTTCGCACCCGGCAAGTTCGTGATCGGCGGCGGTCATGGGGCCGCGAAGAACAGCTTCGGTCCGGCGCTGATCGATGACGACACCCCAACCCCTGAGCATGCCCGTTTCAGCTGGGGACATCTGGTACACCTGCTGCTGGTCGGTGGAGCGCTGTGGGTGCTGCCCATGGGGTTGCTAACGCTGTCGTTTGGCTGGGACGGCAGCCTGACGCAGATGGGCTGGTTCTTCACCAAGGCTGCACTGATGACGTTTGGCGGGGCGTACGCGGTGCTGCCTTATGTCTACCAGGGCGCTGTCGGTCATTACGGGTGGCTGACGCCAACCCAAATGATCGATGGCCTCGCTTTGGGGGAAACCACGCCAGGGCCACTGATCATGGTGGTTGCCTTCGTCGGATTCATCGGTGGGTACGTGCATCCGATGTTCGGTGCGGAGCACCCGTTCCTTGCCGGTGCAGTCGCGGCGAGCCTCGTGACCTGGTTCACCTTCCTGCCTTCCTTCATCTTCATCCTTGCCGGTGGCCCAGTGGTGGAGTCGACTCACAACGAGATGAAATTCACTGCACCGCTGACAGGCATCACCGCGGCTGTGGTGGGGGTGATCCTGAACCTCGCCATGTTCTTCGGCTACCACGTACTTTGGCCAAAAGGCTTCAGTGGGGCGTTTGACTGGCCTTCAGCGATGATAGCGGTTGCTGCAGCAATTGCCCTATTCCGCTTTAAGCGGGGTGTCATTCAGGTTCTATTCGCTTGCGCCCTGGCAGGCCTGGCAGTCCACATGTTGCGTGGTTGAAACCAACTGCCGGCCGACATCATCGGCCGGTGTTTCATGACCCATCGCCTGCCGGCGGTGGGGTGTCCAATGAAATGGGTAACGCGTGAACGTCCAAAGATCGATCGGATCGCCTGTCCTTGGCTCATCCAGCGCTTCATCGATACAGTCCCGGTTTTCCGCTACGTCCCCAGCAGCGAGGTCTTGCGCGTGGCAAGTGATGAAGGTGCCACGCTCTATGACATTCTAGGGGTAGACCTGAGCCATGTCGGGCCGTTAAGCAGCTTCGACGCCTTCCTCAAGAAGTACCAGCTCGATGATCCCACTCTGGCCAAGCTCGCCGAAATCGTCCGTGGCGCGGACACGTCCAGGCTGGATCTCACGCCCCAGTCGGCGGGGCTTTACGCCATTTCTTTGGGGCTGTTTCGCTGCTACACGGATGACCACGAAATGCTCAAACATGGCCGGATTCTGTAAGACGCCCTCTTTGCATGGTGCCGTGACTGCCACGGTGAAACGCACACCAGGCCACCGCAGATGTAAGAACTCAGCTTGCCGGGCAATGGAAATTTCTTCTGATGACGTATCGGTGGGGCTGCGTCATGAGCTCGCTGTACTGGCCCTTTGCTTGTTTCGCCGCGCAGCCGAGAATCGCTTCCAACCGGACTGTAAGGCCCGATCTAGGACTGTGTGCTGGCAGAGTGAAGAGGGGGCATGAGACAGACTTAGTACCTGTGAACAGGAGAAGCTCGTACCGATTACCTCTGTGTACAAAGATACCATCATAATTTTTCCGGGGTTTTTGCACGATATATCCTTGTGATTTTTCTTTGGCTGAACCTTTGCTGTGACAACCTTTACTGTTGTGACGACCTTTATTAAACGGAAAAGCCCAAGAATTTTTGAAAGATTATGCTTTGTGACAACCTTTATTCTCTCTTCTCCAGGATCAGCGCCCCCGCTCGGCCGCGGAATCCAAGAGCTTTTGTGACAAAGTTTATTAATCCGTAACAAATTGGTTTCGTTGAATTAAAACGGTCGTCGAACAATTGAAACTGTCGCCGGTAGAGGGGAGCGTTCGCTTTCCCTTTACCGGCGGTTTTCAAGCCTCCCTGCATCTCCCCTACCTCGTACTGGCGTTTTCTCATACCCCTCCCAATTCAGGCTGATGAAACACCTTCGTCAATGTGACAAGCGCCATCCCGCGTCGCCTTACATTGCAGGCGACTGATCAAATCCCGCCCTGGCCCAGAACGTTTCTGCAGACTGACTGAGAGTTGCTTTTGGCCGGGTCAGATGAATTTCCAGGGGAATGTCCCAGCTTTCATCGAGCGCCCGGATCAAACGCCCGTCCAGTATCTCCTGCTCCGTAAGGCTCTTGGGTAGCCACGCCACGCCCTTGCTTTCCAAGGCCATGGACATCAACACCGCTGCAAGGTGACTGGTGAACAGGGGCTTGAGGTGAAGGTAATCTTCTTTGCCGCGCAGTCTGTGCGCGACGATACGGCCCAGTCCGGATTCATGGGTGTAGGCGAGGTAAGGCAATGCTGCAGGAGAAGTACCGAAGTCAGCGCGAGCACTGGCAAGCGGAACGAGAGTGTCTTCGCCTACCTTCTTGCTGGTGAACTGTTCGGGTGCCAATAGTGGCGGAACGTCGGGGTGGCGGTGGCATAGCAAAAACTGAACCTGGCCATGAATCAGCATTTGCTCACAAACGGCCATGCTATCTGAGTGCAGTTGAACTGCCTCGATTGGCGCACCGCTTTCGGAACTCCGGAGCCACTTCGGGAAGAATGTAAACGAGAGGGAGTGTGTCGCTGCGAATTGTAGTGACCTGGCGGCTACCCCTGCGACCTCTTGAGCTTCGCTGCGTATCCGGTACAAGGATCGGGCCGCCTCCTGGGCACTGGGCAAGATATGCCTGCCAGCCTCGGTGAGCGTGGCTCCATGTGGTGAGCGCACGAACAGCTCAACTCCCATCCAGTTCTCAAGAGAGCGGACCCTGCGGCTGAAGGCCGGCTGGGTTACGTGTCGCGCTTCGGCCGCCCGCACAAAGCTTCCGTACTCCGCCAGCGCTGAAAGATCTTCTAGCCAAACAAGTTCCAAGGGCCATGCCTCCTGTGCATAGGGTCCGGCATTAATAGCATTGGGCGAGCGCTACCTCAAAGCATAACGTGGGGCCACATACAACAAGAGGAACCCGTCATGCGTATCGTCGACATCCGTGAAAAAACCGTTTCCATTGCCTCGCCAATCGCCAATGCCTATATCGATTTTTCCAAGATGACCTGCTCGGTCGTCGCTGTTGTCACAGATGTGATTCGCGACGGTAAGCCGGTCATCGGCTATGGCTTCAACTCCAACGGTCGCTATGGCCAAGGCGCTTTGATGCGTGATCGCTTCCTGGCACGTATCACTGAAGCAGACCCAGAGACTCTCATCGACCACGAAAACAACAACCTGGACCCGTTTGCCATCTGGAAAACCCTGATGACCAACGAGAAACCAGGAGGTCACGGTGAGCGCTCTGTCGCCGTGGGTACCATCGACATGGCGGTTTGGGATGCCGTAGCAAAAATCGAAGGAAAACCGCTGTACCGCTTGCTCGCTGATCGTTACCGCAACGGCGTCGCCGACGATAAAGTCTGGGTGTACGCAGCCGGCGGCTATTACTACCCTGGCAAAGATCAAACCAAGCTCAAAGCCGAGATGCAGAGCTATCTCGACCGCGGCTACGACGTCGTGAAAATGAAAATCGGCGCGGTCCCGCTGGACGAGGACATCCGCCGTATCGAAGCCGTGCTTGAAGTGGTTGGCGACGGCCGCCGCCTGGCCGTCGATGCCAATGGGCGCTTCGATCTGCAGACCGGCATCGCCTACGCCGAAGCCATCAAGCAGTACAACCTGTTCTGGTACGAAGAGATCGGTGATCCGCTCGACTACGCGCTGCAGGCTGAGCTGGCAAATCACTATGAACTGCCTATGGCCACTGGCGAAAACCTGTTCTCTCATCAGGACGCCCGCAACCTGCTGCGCCACGGCGGCATGCGACCAGATCGTGACTATCTGCAGTTCGACTGCGCGCTGTCTTACGGCCTTGTCGAATACATGCGTACCCTCAAGGTGATGGAAGAAATGGGCTGGTCTTCCCGCCGCGTTGTACCCCACGGTGGCCACCAGATGTCGCTCAACATTGCCGCAGGCCTGCACCTTGGTGGTAACGAGTCGTATCCGGATGTGTTCCAGCCGTTCGGCGGCTTCGCGGACGGCATCAAAGTTGAAAACGGCTACGTCGGCCTGCCCGACATCCCGGGTGTCGGCTTTGAAGCCAAATCCGCCTTGTACGCAGTCATGCGTGAGCTGGGCGAGGGCTGATCATCCTTGGTGTGCGGTCTCTGTAGAAGAGGCCGCAGTACCTGGCGGCGCGCAGCACCGCCAAGCCACATGCCCATCACAAAAATAAAATGAGGTGCTTTCGTGGAAATTTCCAAATCCCGCTGGTACGGCCAGCTGTATGTGCAAGTGCTGATCGGCATCGTGATCGGCGCGGCAATCGGTTACTTCTTACCCGATATCGGTGCCAAGCTCCAACCCTTCGCCGATGGCTTCATCAAACTGATCAAGATGCTCTTGGCACCGATCATCTTCGGTACGGTTGTTGTTGGTATCGCCAAGATGGGCAGTATCAAAGAGGTTGGTCGAATTGGCGTTAAGGCGCTTATCTACTTCGAGATACTGTCGACCATTGCCTTGGTCGTCGGCCTCATTGTGGTCAACATCGTTAAACCCGGCGAAGGCATGAACATCAATGCCAACGCCCTCGATGGCAGTGCCATCAGCAAATACAGCCAAGCCGCGAGTGAACAAGGCGGCACGATCGAATTCTTCCTCAATATCATCCCACATACCTTCGTCGGCGCTTTCTCCAACGGCGTAATGCTGCAGGTGATCCTGCTTTCTGTCTTGATGGGCGTCGCTCTGGTGCAGATGGGTGAAACCAGCAAGCCGCTGATCAATACCATCGACTTGTTCCTTCAAGGCCTGTTCAAAATCGTCGCAATGGTCATGCGCCTCGCTCCGATCGGCGCGGGTGCCGGCATGGCATTCACCATTGGCAAATACGGTATCGGCACGTTGCTGTCACTCGGCCAATTGCTGGTCGCACTGTATATCACCACTCTGATATTCATTGTGGTCGTGCTCGGTGCCGTCGCCAGATGGTCCGGAATGCCGCTGATGCAGTTCCTTCGTTACTTCAAAGATGAAATTCTCATCACCCTCGGCACGTGTTCAACCGAAGCCGTGCTACCGAGAATGATGGTGAAACTAGAGAAGCTCGGCTGCAAGAAATCGGTGGTCGGCATGGTGCTGCCTACGGGCTACACCTTTAACGCGGACGGCACCTGCATCTACCTCACAATGGCTGCCATCTTCATCGCTCAAGCGACCAATACGCCGCTGACATTCATGGATCAAATGATTCTGCTGGCCGTATTCCTGCTGACCTCCAAAGGCTCGGCTGGCGTTGCGGGTGCGGGGTTTGTAACGCTGGCTGCAACGCTCACAACTATCCATTCCATTCCGCTGGTTGGCCTTGTGCTGCTGCTGGGCATCGATCGGTTCCTCAATGAAGCGCGGGCGGTGACCAACCTGATCGGTAATGGCATCGGCACTATCGCGATCGCCAAGTGGGACAACTCGTTTGATGTCGAAGCTTGTGAACGAGAAATCGCAGCCATGAAACAGGAAAAGGCGGCAAGGAAGGCCTTGCTGGCGCATAAGTGACTCGCCCTCACTTCCGGTCATCGCGCTTGGAGGTCGGCGGTGATCGGTCGTGATCTTGATTCTATAGTCTCGCAAGGCGTGCTCTGCACCAGCGGAATGAACTTAATGGAGCCGAATATGATCGAGCGATCGCATCATGAATTGCGCAAGGCGTTTGGTGATCTGCTTCAAGGACATGTCTGTAAATTTGCTGCTTCTGTATTCGATCCCATCTCGGTGCGTATGGCATCCGACCTCGGTTTCGAGGTGGGTATACAGGGAGGCTCTGTCGCCTCGCTTCAAGTGCTTGGGGCACCGGACATTGCACTCCTGACGCTTGATGAATACGTCGAGCAGGTCACCAGAGTTGGGCGCGCGAGCCAAATCCCTGTCATCGCAGACGCCGACCATGGGTTTGGGAATGCGCTGAATGTCATGCGCACAGTCAGTGAGTTGCAGAAAGCCGGGGTTGCCGCGTTAACCTTGGAAGACACTCATCTGCCGGCCAGGTACGAAGAGCAGTCGCCGGTGCTGATCGGAGAGGAAGAGGCAGCAGCCAAGATCTACGCAGCTCGATTTTCCCGCTCGGATGACAGCCTCAGCATCATCGCCAGAACGAACGTGGCCGCAACCACTTTAGAAGATTCTATCGCTCGTACTGCGGCCTATGAGAAAGCGGGTGCAGATGCTATCTGTTTGGTCGGGGTCAAAGACTTCCATCACCTAGCGGCACTCACGGAACACCTCACCACGCCGATCATGCTTATCAACTACGGTAATCCAGCCCTCTGCGATGTTGAAAAACTTAGCGCGGCCAATGTGCGCATCGTGGTCAATGGGCATGCCCCTTATTTTTCAGCGATCAAGTCGATCTACCAAGCGCTGCGTGAGCAAAGCGGTTCACAGGGGCCTGAACTTTCCCTTCCTGAGCTGATTTCGAAGTACACGCGCGTCGAAAGTTATCGAGAGTGGACAAAGACGTATCTGAAGGTGGGGCACGACTCGCCATGCGGAGTCACCCCACGCGGCCCGCAGCTCTGCAACTGAAATCGAGCAGTTTTTGGTGAAAGCGGAGGCCTGACGGCCCCCGCCCTTCCTCACTGATCAGTTTGCCTGGTGTGCAATTTCACTATGCCTAGGCAGTGCGATCGAGATGAGTGCGGCAGTCAATACGAAGATGCTGGAGACCCACAAACAAGCCTCTAACCCATAAGCTTGGAACACCCAACCTGACAGCAACGTGCCCATCAAGCGACCGAGGGCGTTGGACATGTAGTAGAAGCCTACATCCAGGGATACGCCGTCTTCCTTGGCATAGCTGACGATCAGGTAGCTGTGCAGCGATGAGTTAACCGCGAACAGCACGCCGAACAGCATCAACCCTCCAAGCAGCACTATTTGTGCCGACCAGCCTGCCGACAGGCCCACGGCTATGAGCGCAGGGAGCCCGGCCAGGGCGATTGCCCAGATGAAGGCCGCTCTGCCATCGGGCACATGACCGCGCTTCTTGCCGGTGATGTGAGGAGCAAGCGACTGGACGATGCCATAGCCGATCACCCACGCGGCCAAGAAACCACCGACCAGCCAGAAGTCCCAGCCAAACGCCGTGCTCAGGTACACCGGCAACGCCACGACGAACCAGACGTCCCGGGCACCGAACAAAAACAGCCGTGCGGCCGAGAGGATGTTGATGGCCCGGCTCTTGGACAGCATGTCGCGGAACTTTGGTTTGGCCTTGGCTTTGCCCAAGTCCTTTTTCAGCAGCATCAAACTGCCGATCCAGATCAGAGCCAGTACTGCAGCCATGGCCAGCACTGCCAGGGTGAAGCCGAGCAGCGCAAGCAGTGCTCCCCCAAGGAAGAAGCCCACGCCTTTGAGCGCGTTTTTCGAGCCCGTCAGGATGGCTACCCACTTGTAGAGGGTGCCTTGCTGGCTGTCCGGCACCAAGAGTTTGATGGAGCTCTTGGCGCTCATCTTGTTCAGGTCCTTGGCAATGCCGGAGAGCGCTTGGGCGGCCATCACCCAGGGCACCGTCAGCCCGGCTGCCGGTACCGTGAGCATCAGCAGGGCCACAACCTGCATGCCAAGGCCGATGTTCATGGTGCGGTTGAGCCCTAGGCGGGCGCCGAGGTAGCCGCCCACGAGGTTGGTGATCACGCCGAACACTTCGTAGAACAGGAACAGCGCCGCGATCTGCAGCGGCGTGTAGCCCAGCGAATGGAAGTGCAGTACCACCAACATGCGCAATGCACCGTCGGTGAGGGTGAAGGCCCAGTAATTGCCGGTAACCAGCAGGTACTGACGCACTTGTGCAGACAGGGCTGACAACGCCTTCATGATCGCGGTTTACTCCGCTGCGCCGACCAAGCGTGCCAGCTCAGCTGCACGGTTGGCGTAGCCCCACTCGTTGTCGTACCAGGCGTAGATCTTCACCTGGGAACCATTGACCACCAGGGTGGACAGCGCATCGATGATCGAGGAGCGTGGATCGGTGCGGTAGTCGATGGACACCAAGGGGCGCTCTTCGTAGCCCAGGATGTCTTTCAACGGACCTTCGGCCGCGGCCTTCAGCAGCGCGTTGACCTCTTCAGCCGTGGTCTGTCGTTCCACTTCGAACACGCAGTCGGTCAGCGAGGCGTTGGCCAGCGGTACACGCACGGCGTGACCATTCAGCTTGCCGCGCAGCTCGGGGAAGATCTCGGCGATTGCGGTGGCCGAGCCCGTGGTGGTCGGGATCAGGCTCATGCCTGAGGCACGGGCACGGCGCAGGTCCTTGTGCGGTGTATCGAGGATGCTCTGGGTATTGGTGAGGTCGTGAATGGTGGTGATCGAGCCGTGGCGGATGCCCAGGTTCTCGTGAATCACCTTGACCACCGGGGCCAGGCAGTTAGTGGTGCAGGAGGCGGCGGTGACGATACGGTGCTGCGCCGGGTCGAACAGGTGCTGGTTGACGCCCATCACCACGTTCAGTGCGCCTTTCTCCTTCACTGGAGCGCAGACCACCACACGTTTGACGCCCTGATCCAGGTAGGCCTGGAGCACGGCTACCGACTTCATCTTGCCGCTGGCCTCGATGACCAGGTCGCAGCCCGACCAGTCAGTGTCCGCGATGGTCTTGTTCGCGGTGACCTTGATGCGCTTGCCTTCGATCACTACCGCGTCGCCCTCTGCGCGGGCTTCACGGTGCCAGCGTCCGTGGATCGAATCGAAGTTGATCAGATGGGCATGGGTCTCGGCGTCACCGGCCGGGTCATTGATCTGCACAAACTCGAATTCCGGCCAGTCCCAGGACGCGCGAAGCGCCAGGCGACCAATACGGCCAAACCCATTGATACCTACTTTGATAGCCATGTTCTTGTTCTCGGATCGCGATTAACGAATGGTCAGAGGGTGACGCTGAACTGGTTGATGTACCCATCGTGCGCAGCGTTCTGGATCGCACGTGGGCGCAACAGCTTTCTGCAGCGTTGCCAGCACGGAAGACGGGTGCAGTTGCCTGCTCAGAAAGCCTCAAATGGATCGTTGGTTGACACGCTTGGATAGTTCTTCTGCGGACTCCTTGCGCTCGGAGTAGCGATCGACCAGGTAGTCGGAGCGGTCACGAAGCAGCAGGGTGAACTTCACCAGCTCCTCCATCACGTCGACGACACGGTCGTAGTACGAAGAGGGCTTCATGCGGCCCGCCTCATCGAATTCCAGATAGGCCTTCGGCACGGACGACTGGTTAGGGATGGTGAACATGCGCATCCAGCGGCCGAGGACACGCAACTGGTTGACCACGTTGAACGACTGCGAGCCGCCGCAGACCTGCATCACCGCTAGGGTTTTGCCTTGGGTCGGGCGCACGGCGCCCATGCTCAGTGGAATCCAGTCGACCTGCGACTTGAACACGCCGGTCATTGCACCGTGGCGTTCTGGCGAGCACCAGACCATGCCTTCGGACCACAGCACCAGATCGCGCAGCTGCTTGACCATGGGGTGGTCATCGGGGGCGTCGTCCGCCAATGGCAGACCGGACGGATTGAAGATTCGCGTTTCGGCACCGAAGTGTTCCAGCAGGCGGGCTGCTTCTTCTGTCAGCAGACGGCTGAAGGAACGTTCACGGGTCGATCCGTAGAGCAACAGGATGCGAGGCTTATGGGTGGACTTTTGCTCGACTGCCAGTTTGTCTGCGGTCGGCAGGTCGACCAGGTCGTTGTCGATGTTGGGGATGTGGTGTTCGGTCATGATTTACTCCTGAGACAAGTCACCAGATGGCTGATCGAAGCATCGGCGCTTGAGCCACAAGGCCACGCCTACCAGTGAGATCAGTACCGGCACTTCCACCAAAGGCCCGATGACGGTGGCAAACGCCACCGGCGAGGCGAGACCGAAGGTGGCGATGGCCACGGCAATGGCCAGTTCAAAGTTGTTGCTCGCTGCGGTGAATGCCAGCGCAGTGGTACGCGGGTAGTCGGCCTCCAGCAGCTTGCCCATCCAGAAGCTGATGAAGAACATCACCACGAAGTAGATGGTCAGCGGGATAGCGATGCGCAGCACATCCAGCGGCAGTTGCATCACCATGTCGCCTTTCAGGCTGAACATGGCGATGATGGTCAGCAGCAGTGCCAAGAGGGTCAGCGGGCTGATCTTCGGAATGAAGCGCTCCTGGTACCAGGTCTCGCCCTTGCTGCTGATCAGGATCTTGCGGGTCAGGAAACCGGCCAGGAACGGGATGCCCAGGTAGATCAGTACCGATTGGGCGATTTCGAGGAAGCTGGTCTCGATGACGCTTCCCTCAAGGCCAAACAGCGGCGGCAGCAGGCCCAGGAAGATCCAGGCGTACACGCTGAAGAACAGGATCTGGAAAATGCTGTTGAAGGCGACCAGACCGGCCACGTACTGGTTGTTGCCACCAGCGATCTGGTTCCACACCAGGACCATGGCGATGCAGCGTGCCAAGCCGATGAGGATCAGGCCAGTCATGTACTCGGGCTTGTCGGAAAGGAAGACGACGGCCAGTCCGAACATCAGGACCGGGCCGATCACCCAGTTCTGGATCAGCGACAACGTGAGGATGCGTTTGTCCTTGAAGACCTGCGGCAACTCCTCGTATTTCACCTTTGCCAGAGGGGGGTACATCATGACGATGAGGCCAATGGCGATGGGGATGTTTGTCGAGCCTACCGACAGGCTGTTCAGCCACGCTGGCAATCCCTGGAACAGGCTGCCCAGACCAATGCCCAGGCCCATGGCCAGAAAGATCCAGACCGTCAGATAGCGGTCGAGGAATGAAAGTCGGCTTTTGCTCATGGTGGATCTCCCTGAATGTCAGAGCGTTCCGATGCGGGCCAGCTCGACCTTGAGCTGGGCCGCATCCAGTTGTTCGAAAGGCAGCGCGAGGAATGCCTTGAAGCGTCGTTTGATCTGCTCAAGCGTGACGTCGAACGCAGCGTCCAACTCGGCGGTGTTGCCCTGCAGGTCCGAAGGGTCGGAGAGCCCCCAGTGGGCTTTCACTGCTGGTCCGAAGAAAACGGGGCAGGCTTCGCCAGCGGCCTTGTCGCAGACGGTGATGACAAAGTCCGGTGCCAGCTCGGCATGCGCGTCACTGGACTTGCTGCTGAGGTCCTTGGTGGAGATACCGGCACGCTGCAGCGCGGTGATGGACTGCGGGTGCACCTCACCCTTTGGCTGGCTGCCGGCGCTGTAGGCCTTCATGCCGGCCGGGGCCAGGTGATTGAAAACGGCCTCGCAGAGGATGCTGCGGCAGCTATTGGCGGTGCAGAGGAACAGAACTTTCATCGGTTTTTCTCGGCAAGGATCAGCAGCACGAGGCGACGCGTTGTGGACGGTCACCCATGGAGTCCAGACGTTTGGTGCTGGTACTCAGCCATTCGCGGTTGGCTTCCAGCGTCGTCGCCAGGACCTCACGTACCCAGGCGGGAAGCGATGGATGCAGCCGGTAATAAACCCACTGGCCCTGACGGCGGTCTTCCAGCAGGTCACAGGTGCGCAGCTGCGCCAGGTGGCGGGAAACCTTGGGCTGGCTTTCTTCCAGCGCGCAGGTCAGCTCACAGACGCAGAGTTCTTCCTCGCGTGCGATCAGCAGCATCATCCGAATGCGGTTTTCGTCGGCGAGGCATTTGAAGACCTTGGTAGGGGTCAGCGAGTCAGTCATGGGTTACTCAGTGTTTGGTTTTCACAAGGACGAACATCTTGATGCGCTCATGGATCTCGTGAAGGGTGTGTCGGAAGGCATTGTGTTTGTCACCGGTCACTGCGCTGAAGGCGTCGAAATGCACAGGGTCCGTGTGCCTGCGCAAAGGTTGGCGAGCTGAGAGTGAGCAGCGTTTGCAGTACAAACAAGCAGAACGCTGATTTTGCCAGTCATCACTTGGCACCCTGCGTATATGATTTTTCGAATATACGCTTTTTCGAATGTATCGCAACCCTTCGATGATGGGTGTACTCATCTTGGATGAGCAGACATCGATGGTGGCACCCCGCGTGAAAAACGATTGAGGAAGCTTGCGCAGGTCAGCATCGGTTTGATCCGAGCCTGGCTGATACCGCTCGGCTGGGCGCCGGGAGAAATATTTTGAAGACTGGACCGGACCACAGGCCCCATGATTTGGGGCCTGCCGCAACAGCTTCAGTTATGTGAGCTCACTGTAAACCCCCCATCGGAGGGTCGTCGTTCCAGGGTTTCGAACCTCAGATCTGCATCGCCATCCCATCCACATTCATCGCCGCCTGGCGCAAGGCCTCGGAGCGGGTGGGGTGCGGGTGGCAGGTGAGGGCGATGTCTTCAGCCGAGGCCGAGAATTCCATCGCCACGCAGAACTCGCCAATCATCTCGCTGACGCTTGGGCCGACCAGATGCACGCCCAGTACCTCATCGGTGTTGGCATCAGCGAGGACCTTGGCGAAGCCTTCGGTCTCATGGTTGATCTTCGCGCGGCTGTTGGCGGTGAAGGGGAACTTGCCCACTTTGTAGGCGCGGCCCTCTGCCTTGAGTTGCTCTTCGGTCTTGCCGACGCTGGCCAACTCGGGGCGGGTGTAGATCACGCCGGGGATCAGGTTGTAATTGACTTCGTGGGGTTTTCCGGCGATGCGCTCGATGCAGGCGACCGCTTCATCTTCGGCCTTGTGCGCCAGCATTGGGCCGGAGGTGACGTCGCCAATGACCCAGACACCCGGTACCGAGGTGCGATGATGCTCGTTGGTGAGCATGCCGCGTTTATCGGTCTGCAGCCCGACACTTTCCAGATTCAGGCCTTGGGTATAAGGACGACGGCCGATGGCAACCAGTACGTAGTCGGCTTGCAGTGTTTCTGCAGCGCCGCCGGCGGCCGGCTCCAGCGTCAGGCTGACGCCGTCGGGCGAGGCCGTTGCCTGAGTCACCTTGCTGCCGAGCTTGAAGGCCATGCCTTGCTTGGCCAGGGCCTTTTGCAGGGTCTTTGCGGTTTCCTCATCTGTGCCGGGGCAGATGCGGTCGAGGTATTCAATGACGGTGACCTGGCTGCCCAGGCGACGCCACACCGAACCCAGCTCCAGGCCGATGACGCCGGCGCCGATCACGATCAGGTGCTTGGGCACCTCGGGAAGGGCCAAAGCGCCTGTGGAATCGATGATGCGCTGGTTATCAATAGTCACGCCTGGAAGGGGAGTGGGCTCGGAGCCGGTAGCGATGACAATGTCCTTGGCCTGCAGCGAGATCTCGCTGCCGTCCTCGGCTTTGACGATGACCTTGCCTACGCCATCCAGGCGGCCCCAGCCTTTGATCCAGTCGACCTTGTTCTTGCGAAACAGGTACTCGATGCCCTTGGTCAGGCCAGTCACGCTCTCGTCCTTCTGTTTCATCATCTGAGCGAGATTCAGGGTTGGCTTCACTTCGATGCCGAGGTGAGCAAACTCGTCACCGCTGGCTGCCTCATACAATTCCGAGGCATGCAGCAATGCCTTGGACGGCATGCAGCCGACATTCAGGCAGGTACCGCCAAGGGTCGAGCGGCCTTCCACACAGGCGACACTCAGACCCAGTTGCCCAGCACGAATCGCCGCGTTGTAGCCGCCAGGGCCACCGCCGATGATCACCACGTCATAGGATTTCATGGGTTTCTACTCCAGATGAAGAAGCGCGAGATGGACACAAGGTTAAGCTGAGAGCGCTAAATTGTATACAATCTGCAGTATTCATAAGATCAGTTAGTTCTAGACCTTGGTTCATTCAGCGGAAACTTCGCACGAATGAACTACCCTGATTCGGTGGTGTTCGAAATTTCATGTATCGAGCCCAGAAGGAGGGTCGTTCATGCTTGCGCAACTTCCGCCGGCGCTGCAGAGCCTGCACTTGCCGCTTCGTCTGAAACTGTGGGACGGTAACCAGTTCGATCTGGGGCCCAGTCCGCAGGTCACCATCCTCGTCAAGGAGCCTCAGCTGATCGCTCAGCTGACCCATCCAAGCATGCACCAGTTGGGCGCCGCGTTCGTGGAAGGCAAGCTGGAGCTGGAGGGCGATATCGGTGAAGCCATTCGGGTGTGTGATGAGCTGAGCGAAGCCTTGCTGACGGAGGAAGATGAGGCACCGCCACAGCGTGTGGCTCACGACAAGCGCACAGACGCCAAGTCCATCTCCTACCACTACGACGTCTCCAACGCGTTCTATCAACTCTGGCTCGATCAGGACATGGCGTATTCCTGCGCCTACTTCCGTGAGCAGGACAATACCCTTGATCAGGCCCAGCAGGACAAGTTTGACCACCTGTGCCGTAAGCTGCGGCTGCAAGCCGATGACTACCTGCTGGACGTCGGCTGCGGTTGGGGTGGGCTGTCACGCTTTGCCGCACGCGAGTACGGTGCGAAGGTGTTCGGCATAACCTTGAGCAAGGAGCAGCTCAAGCTGGCGCGGCAGCGGGTGAAGGCAGAAGGCCTGGCCGACAGGGTCGACCTGCAGATCCTCGACTATCGCGACCTTCCCCAGGATGGCCGCTTCGACAAGGTGGTCAGCGTTGGCATGTTCGAGCATGTCGGGCATGCCAATCTGGCGCTGTACAGCCAGAAGTTGTTCGGCGCTGTGCGAGAGGGTGGCTTGGTGATGAACCATGGCATCACCGCCAAGCATGTCGATGGTCGTCCGGTGGGGCGAGGGGCTGGTGAGTTCATTGACCACTACGTATTCCCCAACGGTGAGCTGCCGCACTTGTCGATGATCAGCGCAAGCCTGTGTGCCGCGGGGCTGGAGGTCGTCGATGTCGAGAGCTTGCGCATGCATTACGCCAAGACCTTGCACCATTGGAGCGATAACCTGGAGAACCAGCTGCACAGGGCTGCGGCGCTGGTGCCGGAAAAAACCCTGCGCATCTGGCGTCTGTACCTGGCCGGCTGCGCCTACGCATTCCAGAAGGGCTGGATCAACCTGCATCAGATCCTTGCCGTCAAACCCTACGCCGATGGGCATCATGACCTGCCCTGGACGCGTGATGACCTGTATCGCTGATTCCCCCGGGGCGCTTTAGCTGCCCCGGTCACATATCAGAGTATCGGCGAAATCAACCGCGCGATACGCATCCCCAGCTGTTGAATGCGGTGGGTTTTACTGCTGTCCTCAGGCGTAATTTCCCTGGCCTGCTCGAAATCAGTGGTCAACATCGTTTCGACCTGATCCGCGAAATCCCGATCCACGGTCAGCAGGGTGATTTCGAAATTGAGACGGAATGAGCGGTTGTCCAGGTTGGCACTACCGATAGCACTGACCTCGTCGTCCACCAACACCACCTTCTGATGAAGGAAACCTGGCTGATAGCGGAACATACGTACCCCCGCCCGTACGGCCTCGAAGGCGAACAGGCTGGAGGCTGCGTAAACGATCCGATGGTCGGGGCGAGCCGGAATCAGGATGCGCACATCCACGCCGCGCAGTACAGCCAGGCGCAGCGCGGCGAACACGGCCTCGTCGGGAATGAAGTAGGGGCTGGTGATCCATACGCGGCGAGTCGCGGAGTGGATGGCTTCGATGAAAAACAGTGAGCAGGTTTCCTGGGGATCTGCCGGCCCGCTGGCCAAGGCCTGGCACAGCACACCATTGTCCGGATAGGCGTCTGGCAGGATCAGTGGAGGTAGCTGACGCGTCGCCCAGTACCAGTCTTCGGCGAAAGACTCCTGCAGGCAGGCCAGCACCGGGCCGCCGATCTGCACGTGGGTATCACGCCAGGGCGAGAGGTGGGGGTTGCCGCCAAGGTATTCATCACCGACGTTGTGCCCGCCAATGAAACCGGTGACCCCATCGACCACGACAATCTTGCGGTGGTTACGGAAGTTCACCTGGAAGCGATTGAACCAGCCGCGGCGGGTGGCGAAGGCATGGATCTGTACACCTGCGTCTCTGAGGCTCTGGCTATAGCTGGCGGGCAAGGCATGGCTGCCAACCCTGTCATACAGCACGAACACCTTCACGCCATCGGCCGCTTTGCGCAGCAACAGTTGCTGCAGTGCTTTGCCAATGGTGTCGTTGTGGATGATGAAGAACTGTACCAGCACCACTTCTCGCGCTTGTTCGATAGCAGCGAAGATGGCGTCGAAGGTGGCCCTGCCATCGATCAACAGCTTTACTTGGTTATTGGCCAGGCATGGCATTCGCCCAAGTTTCGGCATGGCACGCAAGGCGGCGTAGCTCTGCGACTCCCGAGCGGTGAGGGCTTCCTCCACCCATGGCCGCCAGTTGAGGTTGGCCATGGCCACGTGCATTTCCTGGTTGGCCTGGCGCCGAGCCTTTATGTAGGCATTGAAGGAGCGGGCACCGAATACCAGGTAGGGGATGAGGGTGAAGTAGGGAATGAAGAACAGCGACATGGCCCAGGCAATGGCCCCTTGGGCAGTACGCACGGTAAACACCGCATGCAGCGCGGCGATGATGCCAAGCAAGTGAACGAGCCCGAGCACATAGCCGAAGAAGTAGGGGCTGTGGTAATCCATACGCATCCTGCTTGGCAAATACACAGCAGATAACAGAACACTTCCAGGGCCTCCTTGCAACCTGAAAGCGGTTTTGCCGTCTAAGCCTGTGCCCGGCCATTGAGTCGGTTATTTTGAGGAGCGTTCGTCCATGAAGATTCGTCTGCCACTGCTGGCCCTGGCTTTTGGCCTGGCCAGCCCACTGGTGCATGCGCAGATGTTGCAGCCTGGGCTGTGGGAACTCACCACCAGCAACATGCAGGTCGACGGTAAGCCGTTGCCGGACATGCAGTTCATGCTTGGCCAACTGAAGAACCTGCCGCCCGAGCAGAGGGCCATGATGGAAGGGGCGCTGGCCAAGCAAGGCATCGCAGTAGCAGGTAATGGCGTGCGTTCATGCCTGACGCCGGAGCAGGTGAAAACAAACGATATTCCCTTGCAGGACCCTCAGTCAGGCTGCACGCAAAAGATTACCGACCGGACCGGCAATGTCTGGAAGTTTCAGTTCAGTTGCCCGAAAGCTCAGGGTACCGGCCAGGCTACCTTCCTCAGCGATAAGGAGTTCACTACCCAGGTCAACGGGACCTTCAATGCTTCGGGCGTGCAGCAACGGGGCAGTATGAATACCCGTGCCGTATGGCTGGGAAATGACTGTGGAACAGTAAAACCGCGTACCTGAATACTCACCATTGCCATTGGCTGGCCGCTACTGCGTCGTGGGCATGCAGGCTTTCTGCATGTTCCACGCGCAGCTTGAATGCCTTGGCCCAATCCATCTGCTGCAGCGCCTGATGCAATCGGCGGGCGGCATCTTCGCAAAACATCAGGTTCTGTCCGTTGGCCAAGGCGAACGCTTGTTCGTCTGCGCGTTTCACGGCTGTTTGAACGGCGGTGCCCAAGCTTGCCTCAATCCGGTCTATCAGCTCCGTGACCGGCAGTACCTCCAGCCTGTCGCCCAAGCGTACGTTAACCTCAGCCAGGCTCCGTTGGCTGTGGGGAGTAGCAACAATGCCGTGGCTACTGCCCAACCACTCCAGGACCGCCTCTCGGTTTATTGCCTGCCCGGAAAAGTCTGCCTGGAATTGTTGCTGAATCAATTGCCGTGCAAGTGCCGCAGAGCATGGGCAGGTCGACGAATAAGGCACGCGAACCGATAGTTCCACGTGGAACATTCCATTTTCAATCTTGGCATCCACGGTGATCGAATAGCTTTTCCATCCTGCCAATGGGCTGACCAAGGCCGGCCTTTTCAACAAATGATCGAAGGTCAAACGCAGGTAGGCTGCATGGGATAGGCCCTCATGGCTAGCCAGAAAATCTGCGAGTATTTGGCGGATTGCCAATGGAGTCAGTGATTGACGTTCGAGACGTTCCAGTGACAGGTACAGCCGGGACATATGGATACCGCGCGAGGAGCCATCCTCCAGGCTTACACCTGCATCGGCCATAGCAGCCACGCTACGCCCGTCGAAGTGCACGGGCAGGGCGATCCCGCACATGCCCACCCAGGCCAGTGGCGTAGCATGCTGATGTTTCTGTGCGGCGATATCGGGGAGCGTCAGGCTAGTCATTGGCAATACCAGATAAAAGAAATGTCAGCGGCAGCCACCGACCATGCTGCAATGCAGATTGAACCGTTGGCCGTTGGAGCTGGAAACGCGGTTAAGAGAGGTCCAGCCAACTCGGCGGCTGTAGCCAACCCAGGCTTCACCATCGCTGGCCAGGCCGGTGAAGAATGTCAGCGCTCCATAGCGGCTGTTGGTTTGCGCCCATAAGCGGCGCGACGCACTGTCGAAGCCGCGCAGGTAGAAGTGGCTGCCCTCCGTACGCACGCTGTAGTAACTGCCATTGGCGTCCTTGCAGGCCAACAGCGTCGCGCTGCGTGTGCATACCGCCAGCGTGTTTTGCTGAGGCATCGCAAGCAAGGATGTAGGCGCAGCGAGCAGCAGCAACAGGGTGGCAGGTGACAGGTTCATTTCCATCTCCGGGTACTCATCCGACGAGTACGGCTTGGCGAAATTGTATTGTTACTTTATAACATTGTGCAATGCATCGTTTCGAATGCGTCCGCCTGTAGAGGTTTCGCCATGCCCAATCGTCTTCCCGTTACTGTGCTTTCCGGCTTCCTGGGTGCCGGTAAAAGCACCTTGCTCAACCACGTCCTGCGTAATCGCGACAACCTGCGTGTCGCAGTCATCGTCAATGACATGAGCGAAATCAACATTGATGCCAGTGAGGTCCAGCGTAATGTCAGCCTGAATCGGGCTGAAGAAAAGCTGGTTGAGATGAGCAACGGCTGCATCTGCTGCACCCTGCGTGAGGACCTCCTGGAGGAAGTCGCACGGCTGGCTGAGGAAGGCCGGTTCGATTATCTGCTGATCGAGTCGACCGGGATCTCCGAGCCGTTGCCTGTAGCTGAGACGTTCACTTTCCGCGATGAGCAGGGTCGTAGCCTAAGCGACATGGCACGGCTGGACACCATGGTGACGGTGGTCGATGGCCTTAACTTCCTGCGCGATTATCAGGCGGCGGACAGCTTGGCGAGCCGTGGCGAAACCTTGGGGGACGACGATGAGCGATCCATCAGCGACCTGCTGATCGAACAGGTGGAGTTTGCTGATGTGCTGCTGCTGAGCAAGATCGACCTGATCAGCCAGCATGAGCGCGAGGAGCTCATCGCCATTTTGCGCAGCCTCAATGCCCGAGCGCAGATTTTGCCGATGGTGATGGGCCAGGTGCCACTTGCACAGATCCTCGATACCGGCCTTTTCGATTTTGAGCAGGCTGCACAGGCACCTGGATGGCTTCAGGAACTTCGCGGGGAGCATGTGCCCGAAACCGAGGAATACGGCATTGCCGCTACTACCTGGCAAGCTCGCAGGCCGCTGCACCCGCAACGCTTCTTTGATTTTATCCACAAGCAATGGAGCAATGGCCGGTTACTGCGCTCCAAAGGCTTCTTCTGGCTGGCCAGCAAGTTTCAGGAGGCCGGTAGCTGGTCGCAGGCTGGCGGCATGATGCGCTATGGACTGGCCGGCCGCTGGTGGCGTTTTGTGCCAAAGGAGCACTGGCCGCAGGACGAACAGAGCGCTGCAGAAATTCTTAAACACTGGGTGGCTGAGAGTGGTGACTGCCGTCAGGAGCTGGTGTTCATTGGGCAGAACATCGACTTCGCCCAGTTATCCACAGACCTGGATGCCTGCTTGTTGACCGATGACGAAATGGAAATGGGGCATGCGGGCTGGCTGCGCTTACCGGATCCCTTCGGGCCCTGGCACACCGAGGAGGCTGCATGACGCCAGCGGCTCAGCATGTGGATATCCGCCAAGTCCACGGCGAATCCCCTCGGGTACTCACCGACATATTTCAAGAGGGCGTGAACATGGCAGTCTGGCAGCGACGTTTGCCTGCCCAGGTTGAAGACTTCGCGGGATTGGTGGTCAGCCTCGGCCAACCGTTGGCGGACCAGCGGGTGCTCGATGTGGATGAGCATGAGCCGCCGTTACTGCCGGGCTTTTTGGGGGAAGCGGCCGATCTGCAGGGCTATGAGGGTTTCGTCGCAGATGTGTGCTGGCTGGTTTCAGCTTATACGTGCCTGCTGGGTGCGCGTCGGGTCGGTCTGCGCGTGCGGGTGCTGCACAACGCCATGTGCCCGCGCTTCCATGTGGATAACGTGCCTGTGCGCCTGCTCACGACTTATGTGGGCTGCGGCAGCGAATGGCTGCGCGAAGGTGCCATTGAACGAGCCGGATTGCAGTTCGCACCGGCACCTGTGGATAACATCCAACGACTGCAAGCGGGTGATGTTGCGCTGCTGAAGGGCGAAAAATGGTTAGGCAACGAAGGGGCAGGCCTGATCCATCGCTCGCCCGTTGGCCATGACCCTCGCCTGTTACTCAGCCTTGACTGGTTGGCGTGACGGGGCATAGTGGGGTGAACTCCGCCCTGAAGTAAGCGCATGCTGCAGAACATTCCTACCCACGTGATCGCTGGCCCCTTGGGTGCAGGTAAAACCAGCCTCATCCGGCAGCTGATGGCTCAGCGCCCGGCCGGCGAGCGTTGGGCCGTACTGGTCAACGAGTTTGGCCAGATCGGCCTGGATGCGGCCCTGCTCAGCCGTGATGAAGATGGTGTTGCCATTGCTGAAGTGGCGGGTGGTTGCCTGTGCTGCGTCAATGGCACACCGTTCCAGGTCGGGCTGGGGCGCCTATTGCGCAAGGCGCGGCCCGACCGGTTGTTCATCGAACCCTCGGGTCTTGGTCACCCCTTGCAGTTACTGACTCAACTGAACCAGGCTCCTTGGGCGGGGGTTCTGATGCTGCAGCCGATGGTGATGGTTGTGGATGCTCAAGCGCTGGCGCGAGGTGAGCCGTTGCCCGATGCTCAACAACAGGCTCTGGAAGCTGCCGGACTGGTCGTTTTCAATAAAAGCGCGGATGTGAATGAAAATAGTAGGTTGTTGATAAACAAGGAAATTACAGCGAAACAGGGCGTTTGGACAGACCAAGGGCTGTTAGCAATTTCCAGCCTCCCTCATTCATCCACAGGTTCAGCGGGCGATGGTTCTGTGGATAAAGCCGTTGTGGGTAATCCCCAGCCGGCTAAAGGCGCCCTGTGGATAGATCCTCGACAGCCAATCTGCCATGCACAGCAAGGCGAAGGTGGCTGGAGTGTCGGCTGGCGCTGGCACCCAAGTCAGCAATTCGATCCACAGGCCTTGCGTGGCTTACTTGACTCTCACTCATGGCGTCGGGCAAAGGGGGTTATCCACAGCCCGCAGGGTTGGCAGTCTTTCAACGGCCTTGACGGCAACTTGCCGGTTTGGCAGCCGAGTGACTGGCGCAAAGACACCCGGATTGAGCTGATTTTCGACCAGCCCCAAACCCTGCGAGCGCTGCAGGCTGCGCTGGAAGCCTGCCGGGTGATGTAATCAGTTGTGCCAGCGATTGTGTTCCTGGCGCCATTGTTTCATCTCGATCACGTTGTCGGCCCGTGGCGGCGTATTGATCTCGAACGGGTAGGGCGCCAGCTCAATCTGCACGCTATGAGCGCCAAACTGAGTCACCGTGCCCGGGTGGCGTTGTTCGCCGGTGACAGTGAACTCGAAGGCATACACACGGGCCAGGCGCTTTCTGCCATTGGCATCGCGCAGGAATGCGATGCGCTTGAGCGCGACGGCATCGTCGAGCAGCTCCAGATCCAGCTTGGCACAATGCTGTTTGACCCGTTCCAGGGCCTTCTCGCGCAGCCCGTGGTTGTGCCATAACCAAGCGCCTGCCGTGGCCACCAGCATCAGGACGAAGAGATTCTCCAGGGTCAACATTTGCGTATGCTCCAAACAGGTCGATCCAGCTTAACTGCGTCCCTGGTCTGTCGTACAGGTGGCAATCGAGTTCATACTGCGCGACGCACAGTCCTTGAAACAGCTTTGGAAAACGCCCGCATGAAACGTACCCCGCACCTGCTCGCCATTCAGTCCCACGTGGTGTTCGGCCACGCCGGTAACAGCGCTGCGGTGTTCCCAATGCAGCGTATCGGGGTCAATGTCTGGCCGCTCAATACCGTGCAGTTCTCCAACCACACTCAGTATGGCCAGTGGGCGGGCGAAGTGCTTGCTCCAGCGCAAATTCCTGCGTTGGTGGAAGGCATTTCCAACATTGGCGAACTGGGCCATTGCGATGCCGTGCTCTCGGGCTATCTGGGTAGCGCCGAGCAGGGGCGGGCGATATTGGCAGGTGTTGAGCGGATCAAGGCCGTCAACCCGAAGGCGCTGTACTTGTGCGACCCGGTCATGGGGCATGCGGAGAAAGGCTGCATCGTGCCCCAGGAGGTGAGCGAGTTCCTGCTGGACGACGCGGTTGCCCAGGCTGACATCCTGTGTCCCAACCAGCTGGAGCTGGACAGCTTTTGCGGCCGGCGCGCGCAAAGCCTGGAAGATTGCGTGCGCATGGCTCGCGGCCTGCTCGAGCGTGGCCCGCAGGTTGTGCTGGTCAAGCATCTGGCCTACCCAGGACGTTGCGAAGACATGTTCGAAATGTTGCTGGTCACCCGTGACCACAGCTGGCACTTGCGCCGCCCGCTGCTGGCATTCCCTCGCCAGCCGGTCGGGGTAGGGGACTTGACCTCAGGGCTGTTCCTGGCCCGGGTGCTGTTGGGCGACAGCTGGGTGCAAGCCTTCGAGTACACCGCGGCAGCCGTGCATGAGGTGTTGCTGGAAACCCAGGCCTGCGCCAGCTACGAACTGCAGCTGGTGCGGGCCCAGGACCGCATCGCTTACCCGCGTGTGCGTTTCGAGGCGCAGCGCTTGGCGTTTTAAAGGGCGTCGGTCTTCAAGTCCTGGTAACGCTTTTCCAGTTCCTGACGGATCTGCCGGCGTTGCTGGCCCTGTAGGAAACGTCGCTTTTCTTCACTGGACTGCGGCTGACGGGCAGGGACAGGGACCGGGCGGCGGTTGTCGTCGACCGCGACCATGGTGAAAAAACAGCTGTTGGAATGACGCACCGAGCGTTCGCGAATGTTCTCGGTGACCACCTTGATGCCCACCTCCATGGAGGTATTGCCGGTGTAGTTGACCGAGGCCAGGAACGTCACGAGTTCGCCTACGTGCACCGGCTCGCGGAAAATCACCTGGTCGACCGAGAGGGTTACCACATAGCTGCCGGCATAGCGGCTGGCGCAGGCATAGGCCACTTCATCGAGATACTTGAGCAAGGTGCCGCCATGTACGTTGCCAGAAAAGTTGGCCATGTCCGGGGTCATCAGGACGGTCATGCTCAGCTGGGCGTTTCCAGGTTCCATAGTGTGCTCACGGTGAGGTTGCGCTGAATCGGGGCGGGTATCTGCTGACACTTTCTGTTTCCCCTCTTGAAGTTTGCCTTCCTGATACGGGACGTTGACAGACGCTCCGTCGTCACGCCGATCATGCCATCAGGGGCCGTTGACCGGCCGATCTGTTTCTACATATTGCGTCGGCATTATGCGGCGGGGTGCGATGTTACCCTGAGTACGCCCATGCAACATGGGCCTTCCTGCATTCAATACAGTATGTACTTGCTGCTCGCTCGGGTTTGCCTTGGCAGAGGAGCGGTTTGCCCGGGCAACGAAAAGGAGTATCGCGCCATGCATGCCATCAGCTTTATCCAGGATCTGGCAGTGATCATGCTGGTCGCCGGGGTAGTGACGATCCTCTTTCATCGCTTCAAGCAGCCAGTAGTGCTGGGCTACATCGTCGCCGGTTTCATCATCGGCCCGCACACCCCGCCCTTCGGCCTGATTCATGATGAAGACACCATCAAGACCCTCGCCGAGCTGGGCGTGATCTTCCTGATGTTCTGCCTGGGCCTTGAGTTCAGCCTGCGCAAGCTGTTCAAGGTGGGGGCCACGGCGTTCATTGCAGCGTTTCTGGAAATCGTCCTGATGATCTGGATCGGTTTCGAGATCGGCCGCTGGTTTGGCTGGAGCACCATGGACTCGCTGTTCCTCGGTGCGATCCTGGCGATTTCCTCGACCACCATCATCGTCAAGGCACTCAACGACCTGAAGATGAAAAACGAGCGCTTTGCCCAGCTGATCTTCGGCGTACTGATCGTCGAGGATATTCTCGGCATCGGCATCATCGCCCTGCTGTCAGGGATTGCAGTCAGTGGTACGGTCAGTTCCGGAGAGGTCTTTTCCACGGTCGGCAAGCTGTCGCTGTTCATGATCGTGGCGCTGGTTATCGGCATTTTGCTGGTGCCGCGATTGCTGGCCTACGTCGCGAAATTCGAGAGCAACGAGATGTTGCTGATCACCGTGCTGGGCCTGTGCTTCGGTTTCTGCCTGCTGGTGGTTAAACTCGAGTACAGCATGGTGCTGGGGGCCTTCCTGATCGGTGCGATCATGGCCGAATCCCGCCAGTTGCTGAAGATCGAACGGCTGATAGAGCCGGTGCGTGACTTGTTCAGCGCCATTTTCTTCGTCGCCATCGGCTTGATGATCGACCCGAACGTGCTGCTCGACTACGCCTGGCCGATTATGGTGATCACCGTAGCCGTGGTGCTGGGCAAGATGCTCTCTTGCGGCATGGGTGCATTCATTGCCGGCAACGACGGCCGTACCTCGCTGCGCGTGGGCATGGGGCTGTCACAGATTGGCGAATTCTCTTTCATCATTGCGGCCTTGGGCATGACGCTACAGGTTACCAGTGACTTCCTCTATCCGGTTGCGGTGGCTGTTTCGGCCATCACCACGTTGCTTACGCCCTATCTCATCCGTGCTGCGGACCCGCTGTCGCTGAAGCTGGGCAAGGTGATGCCGAGCCGGCTGTCGCGGGTGCTGTCGCTGTATGGCGAGTGGCTGCGCAGTATCCAGCCGCAGGGTGAAAGCGCGATGCTGGCCGCGATGATCCGGCGCATTCTGCTGCAGGTAGGTGTCAACCTGGCGCTGGTGGTCGCGATCTTCTTCAGTGGCGGGTATTTCGCCGCACGCATCGGTACTTGGCTCAGTGAGTGGGTGAGCGATGTCAGCCAGCAAAAGGCGATAATCTGGGGCGCGGCGCTGTTGTTGTCGCTGCCCTTCCTTATCGCTGCCTATCGCAAGCTTAAAGCGCTGTCGATGTTGTTGGCGGAGATGGGTGTCAAACCGGAAATGGCAGGGCGCCATACCCAGCGCGTTCGCCGTGTAGTGGCCGAAGTGATCCCGCTGCTGTCACTGCTGGTCATCTTCCTGCTGCTGTCGGCGTTGTCGGCAAGCATCCTGCCGACCAACGAATTGCTGCTGATCATCGCCGTGGTGGCCGCGATAGTGGTGGCGGTGTTGTGGCGCTGGTTCATCCGTGTGCATTCGCGGATGCAGATCGCCCTGCTGGAGACGCTGGAAAACAGCCGGGAAAATACGCACTGATGGGCGCTCTACGGGAGATTCCGTCAACGTGCGAGGAAAAGAGCGGTAACGATGTCGCCAGGCGCTTAAAGCCTGGCGACTGTGCGAGTGATCAGCTTTCCAGCCAGACGTCCCGTGCCCAGTGCCAGACCGATTCCCAGCTGTCTTCGCCAACCCCTTCCTCGTCGCCATCCCACAGCACTACCGTGCCGTCTTCCTCGACGCAGTAGAAGTTGTCACCGTCCTGGCACAGCGGGATCAGGTCACGCGGTACGCCCGCGTCCCATGCATTGGCTGCCACGTCGGGCAGGTAGGTGTGTGACTGCGGATCGGTGACGGTCACCGGCTCCAGCGAGCCGTACACCACGTCGCTGACGGTCAAAAGGAACTCTTTGAACACGAACGGAATGTTGATGAACAGTTGTTCCTCGATCTCGACCAGTTGGTCCTCATCGGGAAGCTCCAGGGGCACCGGTACCGGCTCATTGGCTTCACGGAGTTGTTCGATCACTTCTTCCACGGTTCTTTTCCTCCAACCTTGATGACATCGCTGCGCGTTATACCCTAGTAGGGCGGTGTGGCAAAAGCAAAAACCCCGGGGCTAGCCCGGGGTTTTTTGTGCAACGTGCGGCGGTTAACCGTTTTGGCGGATACCGGCGACCAGCCAAGGCTGGTTCTCGCCCGGGGCACGAACCATGTGCCAGCTTTCGCTGAAAGGTTCGCCCTGGTCGAAGCGCGAGGTCTTCGACACGCCACGGAAGGTCAGGGTGGCGTCGGTACGGTCGGCGCGATCGTCGACACCGTCCAGTTGCACGTCGAGGTTATCGATGTAGGTGGCCTGGAAACCATCACCCAGGTCTGCACGCTCACGCTTGAGGAACTCAAGCATCTGCGGGGTGACGAACTCGGCGATCTTGTCCATCTCGTTGGCATCCCAGTGCTGCTGCAGCGACTGGAAGTGGCTACGGGCTGCGGCCAGGAAGCTCTGCTCGTTGAACCAGGCCGGGGCGTTGATGACCGGTGCGGCTGGCGCTGCAGGTGCAGCCGAACCACCGAAGATCGACGGCTGGGCAGGCTGGCCGTGGGCTTCACGCTGGAACGGTGCGTGGCCCGGAGCGGCCATCTGCGGCTGCTGCTGGCGGCGCCGTGCGGCGATGAAGCGGAACACCAGGAACGCGATCAGGGCGACGATCAGGAAGTCCATGATCTGAAGGCCCTCGAAGCCGTCACCCATGAACATGGACGCCAGCAGGCCACCGGCGGCGAGGCCGGCCAGTGGGCCCAGCCAGCGCGAAGCACCGCTGGCGGCGGCCGGTGCACGGCCAGGAGCGGTCGGTGCAGCGGCAGGCGTGGTTGGCGTAGCCTGGCGGGTCTGGTGGATAGGCGCGGAGCCCGAACTCTTGCCGCCGCCGAAGCGCTTGGCGTTGGCGTCCAGGCTCAGCGTCAGGCCGACGCAAAGCGCCAGTGCGATGCTAAGAAAACGTTGCATAAATGGGATTTCCCCTGTTGTGGATTGCACGCGCGTCATGTTGCACAGGTTCCTGTGCACATGACCAGCGACATAATGTTTCCAGCTTTTGCCTGAATATTTCAACGTGCCCTGCAGGCTTCAGATAGCTTCGAGCTTGGCATAGCCCAGCATCAGCCACTTGCTGCCTTCGGCAAAGTTCACCTGCACGCGCGCCTGTGCGCCGGAACCCTCGAAGTTGAGGATCACACCTTCACCGAATACCGAATGCTGTACCCGCTGGCCCAGATTGAAAGCGGTCTGGGGAATGTTGGCATTGGCGAACAGGCTGCTGGCGCTGGTGCTCTTGGCGCCGCCGAACGGGCGGCTGACGCTGTTCGAAAGACGCACTTCCTGAACCAGGCCTGGCGGAATTTCCCGTACGAATCGTGACACCTTATTGTAGGTTTCACTGCCATACAGGCGACGCGTTTCGGCATAGGTCATGAATAGCTGGCGCATGGCACGGGTAATGCCCACGTACGCCAGTCGGCGCTCTTCTTCCAGGCGGCCTGGCTCTTCCAGGCTCATCTTGTGCGGGAACAGGCCTTCTTCCATGCCCACCAGGAAGACGTAGGGGAATTCCAGGCCCTTGGCGCTATGCAACGTCATCAGCTGAATGCTGTCTTCGTGCTCGTCAGCCTGGGCCTCGCCGGCTTCAAGCGAAGCATGACCGAGGAAGGCCGACAGCGGCGAAAGGTCGGCGTCATCGTCAGTGGTTTCGAAGTTTCGTGCTGCGCTGACCAGTTCCTCAAGGTTTTCTACCCGTGCCTGACCCTTTTCACCCTTTTCTTCCTGGTGATAGATGATCAGTCCGGACTGCTCGACGACTGTCTGCGTCATGGTATGCAGGGGCATGTCCGCGACTTTGCCAGCCAGGCTCTCGATCAGCTCGATGAAAGCGCCCAGCGCACTGGCTGCCCGGCCTTTGAGTGCCTTGGCGGCGAGCAGTTGGCACATGGCCCCCCACATCGACAGTTGACTGTGGCGGGCATGTTCACGAATGGCCTCGACAGTTTTCTCGCCAATGCCACGCGGTGGCACATTGATGACCCGTTCGAGGGCGGCGTCGTTGCCACGGCCTTCTATCAAGCGCAGGTAAGCCATGGCGTTCTTGATCTCGGCGCGTTCGAAGAAGCGCTGGCCACCATAGATGCGGTAGGGGATGCGCTCGCGCAGCAGGGCTTCTTCCAGCACCCGCGACTGGGCGTTGGAGCGATACAGGATGGCGATGTCGCTGCGCGAATTGCCTTGCTTGATCAGGCTTTCAATGGTCTCGACCACGTAGCGCGCTTCGTCATGCTCGTTGTAAGCCGCATAAAGGGTCAAAGGCTCGCCCTCGCCCAGATCGGTCCAAAGCTCTTTGCCCAAGCGCCCGCTGTTGTTTGCGATCAGCGCGTTGGCGGCTTTGAGGATGCCGCCGGTGGAGCGGTAGTTCTGCTCCAGGCGGATCATCTCGGCGTCAGGGAAGTCAGCCGTGTACTGGTGAATATTTTCAATCTTGGCGCCGCGCCAGCCGTAAATCGACTGGTCGTCGTCGCCTACGGCCATCAGGCTTCCGCCGCCCTTGCCAGCCAGCAGGCGCAGCCAGGCGTACTGTACGGCGTTGGTGTCCTGGAACTCGTCCACCAGCAGGTGGCGGAAGCGCCGCTGGTAGTGTTCGAGCAGGCCCGGGTGGTCGCGCCACAGGTCCAAGGCACGCAGCAGGAGTTCGGAGAAGTCGATCACTCCCGCGCGTTCGCAGGCCTGTTCGTAGGCTTCATAGATGCTACGCATGGTCCCCAGGAACAGGTCGCCGCTGGCCTGGATATGCTGCGGGCGCAGGCCTTCGTCCTTCTGCCCGTTGATGAACCACTGTGCCTGGCGCGCGGGCCAGCGCTGCTCGTCGAGACCAAGCTCACGGATCACCCGCTTGACCAGGCGCTGCTGGTCATCACTGTCGAGGATCTGGAAATTCTGTACCAGGCGCGCTTCCTGCCAGTGGGCGCGCAACAACCGATGCGCCAGACCGTGGAAGGTCCCCACCCACATGCCGGCCGGGTTGATGCCCAGCAATTGCTCGATACGCTGGCGCATTTCGGCGGCAGCCTTGTTGGTGAAGGTCACCGACAGGATCGAGTGCGGTGAGGCCTGCTCGACCTGGATCAGCCAGGCGATGCGATGCACCAGCACGCGGGTTTTACCGGAACCGGCGCCAGCAAGCACCAGCTGACGCCCGAGCGTGGCCGCGACGGCCTGGCGTTGGGCATCGTTCAAGGAATTCAGCAGGAGTGAGAGGTCATCTGTGTGCATGCGGCCATTCTAGGGGTAGGCCGGTCATGGGGCAAACGTCTACTGTATAAATATTCACCTGCCCGTGATTACTCAGGGCGCTCCCTGTATTCCGAATGCCAGGCTACCGCACGGCGGTACCCTGGCATCACAAGCTCAGTCGATGGCTGTCCTTTCCCCGATTTGAACTATTTGCGAACCGTCAGCCTGCACGATTTCCAGAGCTTTCCACATAGTCCCGCCCTCACGCCGGTAAGAAACGCGCTTCTCGGTGATGACTGAAAGCGCCGGACAGCCGTTGTCGACGAGTTTCAGTTCGAGGACTTCCCATCCCCCCCTGTGTCGCTTCTGGGGTTCAACCAGTACGGGTTCGATCCCCGGGTGAGCAACTTGCACTGACCCCTGAACTTCGAAGTAGACCGGCTCGCCGGGCACTTTCTCGTTGTATGCATACAGGTTTTCGATTTCGTTCATGATGTATTCCTTGGCAATTGAGAACTGCACCACAAGGCGCAGCGCCACTCTCTCTCCTGCCAGGAGTCAATGGGATCGGGCAGTATTTCAGCTGTGCCAGTGACTTCCATGCCGGGCCAGCAGGCTGTTGGCCTGCTCGGGGCCACTGCTGCCGGCTGCATAGTGACGAGGGGCCTGGAAATGCTCTTCCCAGCCTTTGATGATCGGGTCGATCCAGGCCCAGGCGGCTTCCACCTCGTCACGGCGCATGAACAGCGTCGAATCACCCTCCAGTACGTCCAGCAGCAGACGTTCATAGGCCTCCCAGCGACGCGTCTGGCCGAACACCTGCGCCAGGTTGAGGTCCAGGTCCACCGGCTCCAGGCGCATGCCCTTGCCGGGGCTTTTGGTCATCATGCGCAAGCTGATGCGCTCATCGGGCTGTAGCCGGATCAATAGCTGGTTGACCTGGCCACCGTTGAACAGCTCGTGGGGGACGGGCTTGAACTGGATGACGATCTGCGACGAGCGTCGTGCCATGCGTTTGCCGGTGCGCAGATAGAAAGGCACGCCAGCCCAGCGCCAATTGTCGATGTGGGCGTGGACGGCGACGAATGTTTCGGTGTCGCTGTCATTGTCCACGTCCTTTTCGAAGTAGTAGGCAGGCACTTCCTGGCCGCCGATGTGCCCGGCACCGTACTGACCGCGCACGGTCTTGTCCTGAACGTCCTGGCCGGTAATTGGCTTGAGGGCGCGCAGAATCTTGACCTTCTCGTCGCGTACCGCCTCGGCCTCGAACTGCGCGGGCGGCTCCATGGCTACCAGGCACAGCAACTGCAGCAGGTGGTTCTGCAGCATGTCGCGTGTGGCCCCGGACCGGTCATAGTAGGCCCCTCTGTTCTCTACACCGAGGGTTTCACAGACGCTGATCTGCACATGATCGACCTGCCCGTTGCGCCACACCGGCTCCAGCAACGCGTTGGCGAAGCGCAGGGCCATGAGATTCTGCACGGTCTCCTTGCCAAGGTAGTGATCTATGCGAAACACCTGCGATTCCTCGAACACCGTGCCGATCGCTTCGTTGATGGCGGTGGCCGACTCCAGCGAATGGCCGATCGGCTTCTCCAGCACGATGCGCGCCTCTTGGTCGGCCAGCCCCGCCACCCGCAGGTGGTTGGCAATCGGCACGAACAGATTGGGCGCGGTGGCCAGGTAATAGATGCGGGTCAGCCCGCCAGGCTCGCCGAGGTAGCGCGCCAGGCGCCCGAAATCGGCACTTTGCGCGGCGTCCATGGGAAAGTAGTCCAGGCGCGCACTAAAGCGTTGCCACACCTCTTCGTCGAAGTCACTCCGGGCGATCTGCGCTCGGCAATGGCGTTCGGCGAGCTTCAGATACTCGTTGCGCGACAGGTTGCGTCGGGCCAGGGCAATGATGCGCACGGCAATGTTCAAACGTGCCTCGCGATACAGGTGATAGAGCGCCGGCAGCAGTTTGTGCAGGGCCAGATCGCCAGTGCCGCCGAACACCAGAATGTCGCAAGGAATAGTCAAACCACCACTCTCCACGTTCGTTTAACTGGGCGGGTTGGCGTCCATGTAGTATAACTACAAAAAAGCTACATCCCGGCCAGCCGATCATAACCGAGTCCAGCCCGTGAATCTGTTGCAACATATCGCCCAATCGCGCCACCTGCTGCGCAAATCGGAACTCAAAGTGGCCGACCACGTGCTGCTGGACCCGGCTGCCGTCATGCACAGCTCGATGGCGGACCTTGCACACAGCGTGGGTATCAGCGAGCCGACCATCGTGCGGTTCTGCCGGGCGATCGGCTGTTCAGGTTTTCAGGACCTCAAGCTCAAGCTGGCGCAGAGCCTGGCTGCAGGCGCCAGCTTCGGGCAGTTCGCCATCCATGAGGATGACTCGGTTGCCGATTACAGCCTGAAGATTTTCGACACGACCTTGCACACCCTGATGGAAGTGCGTGAGCACCTCGACCCGCACGCATTGCAGCAGGCGGTGAGTGCAATGGCGCAGGCGCAACGTGTGGAGTTTTATGGCTTTGGTGCATCCGGCGCGGTTGCTGCAGACGCGCAGCACAAGTTTTTCCGCCTGTTGCTCAGTGCCGCCGCTTACTCCGACCCGCATATGCAGGCCATGTCGGCTGTAACCCTCAAGCCGGGTGACGTGGCTGTGTGCATTTCCCAGTCCGGGCGTTCCAAGGACCTTTTGATCACCGCTAACCTGGTGCGTGAGAGCGGCGCCAACCTGATCACCCTGTGCCCCAGCCAGACCCCACTGGCCGAGCTTTCGACCGTCAACCTGGCGATCGATGTGCACGAAGACACTGAAATCTACACCCCGCTGACCTCGCGTATCGCCCACCTGGTAGTGATCGATGTGCTGGCCATGGGCGTGGCCATGGCCCGTGGGCCGAGCCTGGTCAATCACCTCAAGAGTGTGAAGCGCAGCTTGCGCAGCCTGCGGTTGTCGCCCAAGTCGATCAAGGCGATGGATGACTGATCGGCAATTGGGGAAGAATCTGCAAATTTCATCGATTTGTCACCAATCCTCAGCAAAACGGTAAAGCACTCAAGCCAGTCTGAAACTCCCCGCACTCGATCAGGGAGACAGGCATGGCTCGTGATTTCGATGGCTCTTACCTACCTAGCGCCAAGGCCCGCAAACAGCAGGAAAAAGATCAGCGCCGCATGGAGTACCGCCGTGCGATCGAAAGCTACTGCGACCAACGACAACTGCTGCGCGACCTTGCAGACTACCCGGAGCTGCAAGCCCTCACGGTGTGGCAGACTTCAGCGGCAACTTCCCCGAAAAGCGCTCAACAAGCCCGCTGATCAACGCACGTTCGCTGCGGATGAATGCCAGAAAGGCCAAGGCTACCGGTGACTGCCGCTTGGCCTTGGCCTGCACCACACACCAGCTGCGGTACAGCGGCAGTTCTTCCACCGGCAATTCCTTGAGCACGCCCATGGCCAGCTCCATGTTCACTGCATGGCGGGTCAGCAAGGCAATGCCAAGGCCGGCGATGACGCATTCTCGCTGGGCATCGGCTGACGCTACCTCCAGCGTCTGGGTGAAGTGCACACGCTTGTCCTTGAAGTACTCCTCGCAGGCTTTGCGCGTCCCTGAACCCTGTTCACGGACCAGCAGTGTATGAGGCTCCAGGTCCTGCAGGCGCAACTGCTCGAGTTTGCACAAAGCATGGTCCGGCGGCGCCACGGCGATGATCGGGTTGTTGAGAAACGGCAGGAACTCCAGGCCCATGTCCTGCGGCACCATGGACATGATGATCAGGTCGTCGCGGTTGTCGGAAAGGCGTCGAATCGCTTGGGCGCGGTTGACCACGGTAAGGGTCAGATTGACCTCCGGGTGACGTTGCTTGAAGGCGGCGAACAGGTGTGGGACGAAGTATTTGGCGCTGGATTCGATCGCCAGTTTCAGTTGCCCTTGCAGTGAGCCCTGCATGTCGGAAAGCTGCATGTCGAGGCTTTCCAGGCGTCCGAAAATGTCCCGGCTGGCGCGTTGCAGGGCCTCGGCGGCTTCGGTCAAGTAGAGCTTCTTGCCGACGTATTCGAACAGCGGTTGCCCTACCAGCTCTTCCAGCTGACGAATTTGTAGACTAACGGCGGGTTGCGTTAGGGCCATCTCCTCAGCGGCGCGGCTGTATGAGCGCAAATCGCACACTTCATTGAAGACCTGCAACTGACGCAAAGTCATACGCATCAAGGACTTACGCATTTTTATTCTAAGCTCCGGTAAAACCTTGTTACCTAACTATAAGCTTTTGCTAATACAGGCTCTAACAAATATTGATTTTTGTTTATCGACCTACAGCGCTAGGGTGAATATGCGACTGGCCAGCGACGCTTGGTCACGCGCCGACCGGTAGAACCGGCTCGACTGTTCCTACGGCTTTGGGAAGACTCCAGTGATAAAAAAAATCCTGATCGCCAACCGGGGTGAAATCGCAGTCCGCATCGTGCGTGCCTGCGCCGAGATGGGCATTCGCTCTGTCGCGATCTATTCCGACGCCGACCGCCACGCCTTGCACGTCAAGCGCGCTGACGAGGCCTACAGCATTGGTGCCGAGCCGCTGGCTGGCTACCTGAACCCGCGCAAGCTGGTGAATCTTGCTGTGGAAACCGGCTGTGATGCCCTGCACCCGGGCTACGGTTTCCTGTCGGAAAACGCGGAGCTAGCAGAGATCTGCGCCGAGCGCGGTATCAAGTTCATCGGCCCTGCCGCTGAGGTCATTCGCCGAATGGGCGACAAGACAGAAGCGCGCCGCACCATGATTCAGGCCGGCGTGCCCGTTACCCCAGGTACCGAAGGCAACGTTGCCGACATCCACGAAGCCCTTAGCGAAGGCGAGCGTATCGGTTACCCGGTGATGCTCAAGGCCACCTCCGGCGGTGGCGGCCGGGGCATTCGCCGTTGCAACAGCCGTGAAGAGCTGGAGCAGAACTTCCCCCGTGTCATCTCCGAAGCTACCAAGGCCTTCGGTTCAGCGGAAGTGTTCCTGGAAAAGTGTATCGTCAACCCCAAGCACATCGAGGCGCAGATCCTGGGCGACAGCTTCGGCAATGTGGTGCACCTGTTCGAGCGTGATTGCTCGATCCAGCGCCGCAACCAGAAGCTCATCGAAATTGCCCCAAGCCCCCAACTCACTCCCGAACAGCGTGCCTATATCGGTGACCTGGCGGTCCGGGCAGCCAAGGCTGTGAACTACGAGAACGCCGGTACTGTGGAGTTCCTGCTCGCCGATGGCGAGGTGTACTTCATGGAAATGAATACTCGCGTGCAGGTCGAGCACACCATCACCGAAGAAATTACCGGTATCGACGTGGTCCGCGAGCAGATCCGCATCGCCTCGGGCCTGCCGCTGTCAGTCAAGCAGGAAGACATTCAGCACCGCGGCTACGCGTTGCAGTTCCGCATCAACGCTGAAGACCCGAAGAACAACTTCCTGCCCAGTTTCGGCAAGATCACCCGTTACTACGCCCCCGGCGGCCCGGGTGTGCGCACCGATACAGCGATCTACACCGGTTACACCATCCCACCGTTCTATGACTCCATGTGCCTGAAACTGGTGGTGTGGGCGTTGACCTGGGAAGAAGCCATGGACCGTGGCCTACGGGCCCTGGACGACATGCGCGTGCAAGGGGTGAAGACCACTGCCGCGTACTACCAGGAAATCCTGCGCAACCCAGAATTCCGTAGCGGCCAGTTCAACACCAGCTTCGTCGAAAGCCACCCTGAACTGACCAACTACTCGATCAAGCGCAAACCCGAAGAGCTGGCCCTGGCCATCGCCGCCGCCATCGCCGCCCACGCAGGCCTATGAATGCAGCTGCAAGCTGTGAGCGACCCGCTGCAAGTTGAAGCGAATCGGCTTTTTCTTGCGGCTCGTAGCTTGAAGCTTGTCGCCATGAGGAGATAAGAATGTCCAAGAAGATCTTTGTTACCGACACAATCCTGCGTGACGCCCACCAGTCCCTGCTGGCTACCCGCATGCGTACCGAAGACATGCTGCCGATCTGCGACAAGCTCGACAAGGTCGGCTACTGGTCGCTGGAAGTCTGGGGCGGCGCCACTTTCGATGCCTGCGTGCGCTTCCTCAAGGAAGACCCGTGGGAGCGCCTGCGTAAACTGCGCAATGCGCTGCCCAACACCCGCCTGCAGATGCTTCTGCGCGGGCAGAACCTGCTGGGCTACCGCCACTACAGCGATGACGTGGTCAAGGCGTTCGTGGCCAAGGCGGCGGTCAATGGCATCGACGTGTTCCGTATCTTCGACGCAATGAACGATGTGCGTAACCTGCGCGTGGCCATCGAGGCGGTGAAGGCTGCCGGTAAGCACGCCCAAGGTACCATCGCTTACACCACCAGCCCGGTGCACACCATCGAAGCCTTCGTGAACCAGGCTAAGCAGATGGAAGCCATGGGTTGCGACTCGGTGGCGATCAAGGACATGGCTGGCCTTTTGACCCCGTATGCCACCGGCGAGTTGGTCAAGGCGCTGAAGGCCGAGCAGTCGCTGCCTGTGTTCATCCATTCCCACGATACTGCCGGCCTGGCCGCCATGTGCCAGCTCAAGGCTGTGGAAAACGGTGCTGACCATATCGACACCGCCATCTCCAGCTTTGCCTGGGGGACCAGCCACCCGGGTACCGAGTCGATGGTAGCCGCGCTCAAGGGCAGCGAGTTCGACACCGGTCTGGACCTGGAACTGCTGCAGGAAATCGGCCTGTACTTCTATGCCGTGCGCAAAAAGTACCACCAGTTCGAAAGCGAGTTCACTGCGGTGGACACCCGCGTACAGGTCAACCAGGTGCCAGGCGGGATGATTTCCAACCTTGCCAACCAGCTCAAGGAACAGGGCGCGCTCAACCGCATGAACGAGGTGCTGGCCGAGATCCCGCGGGTGCGAGAAGACCTTGGCTTCCCACCTCTGGTGACCCCGACCTCGCAGATCGTCGGTACCCAGGCGTTCTTCAACGTACTGGCCGGCGAACGCTACAAGACCATCACCAACGAAGTGAAGCTGTACCTGCAAGGCGGTTACGGCAAGGCGCCGGGCGTGGTCAATGAGCAACTGCGCCGCCAGGCGATCGGCAGCGAAGACGTGATCGATGTGCGCCCGGCCGATCTTCTCAAGCCGGAAATGACCAAACTGCGTGCCGACATCGGCGCCTTGGCGCACAGCGAGGAAGATGTGCTCACCTTCGCCATGTTCCCGGACATTGGCCGTAAGTTCCTCGAAGAGCGTGAAGCCGGCACCCTGACCCCCGAAGCGCTGCTGCCGATCCCGGAAGCCGGTGCAGTCGCCGCCCCGGGTGGTGAAGGTGTGCCAACCGAGTTCGTAATCGACGTGCACGGTGAAACCTACCGCGTCGACATCACCGGTGTGGGCGTCAAGGCCGAAGGCAAGCGCCACTTCTACCTGTCGATCGACGGCATGCCAGAAGAAGTGGTGTTCGAGCCCCTCAACGAGTTTGTTGGCGGCGGCAGCAGCAAGCGCAAGCAGGCCAGTGCGCCAGGCCACGTCAGCACCACCATGCCGGGCAACATCGTCGATGTACTGGTCAAGGAAGGCGACACAGTCAAGGCTGGCCAGGCAGTGCTGATCACCGAAGCAATGAAGATGGAAACCGAAGTGCAGGCGGCCATCGCCGGCAAGGTCGTGGCCATCCACGTGGCCAAGGGCGATCGCGTGACTCCGGGTGAGATCCTTATCGAGATCGAGGGCTGACATAAGCCCTCATCTACAAGCGGTTAACCTCTGGGGAGCGGATGCTCCCCTTTTTTTGGGTGGTTGTCAGGCTCCTTGCGATGCGGATGGCGCTCGTTCTCAAGGGCGCCACAGCTCAAATACCCCCCTCGGTTCCGCTGGACCTAGCGCTGATAGCCCTTGCCAAAATGCCGCTCCAGCCTGGCCTGGGCCAGTTCGAGCAGGATCGAGAGCACCCAGTAGATCACCGCAGCTGTCGTCAGCATCTCTAGGTAGCGATAGCTTGAGCGCCCATACGACTGGGCCAGGAACATGACTTCCCAGACACCCATCACCGAAATCAGCGACGAGTCCTTGAGCATCGAGATGAACTGGTTGGCGCTTGGCGGGATGATGGTGCGCATGGCCTGGGGCAGGGTGATGTGCCAGAAGATCGCCACCGGGCGCATGCCCAGGGCGAGCGCTGCATGGCGCTGGCCCACGGCAACGCCAATGATGCCGGCTCGGAAGATTTCGCTCAGGTAAGCGCCATAATTGAGCGACAGGGCGATGATGCCCGCTGCGATTGCACCTGGCACCAGGCCCACTTGGGGCAAGCCGAGGTAGATCAACAGGATCTGGATCAGCAGCGGCGTGCCGCGGAAAAACGAGGTGTAGAAGCTGGCCACGCCGAACAGCAGCGCACTCTTCGACAACCGTGCCAGGGCGGCGGCAAAGCCCAACAGCACCGACACCACCATAGAGCACAAGCACAGGAACAGGGTCAGCGCAGCGCCCTGCAGGAAGCCATTGGGGCCGAGCTTGAAGCCTGCCAGGTTGGGGAACTTCTCGACGATGATCGAGAATTTCAGATCAAAGCTGAGAAAGAAGCCCACGAACAGCAACAGCAACACTAGCCACGTCAGGTACAGGCGGGTGCGAAAGCCGAACAGGCGTGAACCCGTCGCGGCGACGACGGGCTTGGGTGCAGGTTGATGGGCGCTCATTTACTGATGTCGGCGCCGATCCATTTCTGCGACAGCTTGGCCAGCGTGCCATCGGCCTTCAGCTCGGCGAAAACCTGGCGCAGCTTGGCGTCCCACTCTGGATCGCCTTTCTCGATGGCGACTGAGTTGGGCTCCTCGTAAAGCGGCGCCCCTGCCAGTTTGAAGCGCTTGTCCTGGGCCAGGCGTGGCTGCGCGGTCACCAAGTTGGTCAGGATCGCATCCAGGCGCACGCCTGCACCCAGGCCGAGGTCCTGGAAGGCGACGTTGTCGGTGTCATAGGGGGCTATCTGGACGAAGTCGAAGGGGTACTCGATCTTCTGGTCTTCCGCGCCTTCGATTACCAGGTTCTTGTTCAGGTAGCTCTCATAGCTGGAAGCGCTGGTCAGGCCAACCTTGAGACCGTCGAGGTCCTTGGCCGCGTGAATCCGCTCATCCTTGGCGTTGACCACGATCACCGCAGGTGAGGCGTAGTACTCCACCGGGAAGTCGAACACCTCGGCGCGGGCCTTGCTCGGCGTCATCGAACAGATACACAGGTCGTAGCGACCACTCCAGCGGCCTGCAGCAATGACATCCCAGGATGGTGTTTCCAGTCGAAGCTTCACGCCGAGTTTAGCCGCGACCGCCTTGGCCACATCGACGTCAAAACCATCGAGCTGGTTCTGTTCATTTAGGAAGGAGAACGGCGGGTAGCTCTCCATCAGTACGTTGACGACTTCCTTGCGCGACTCGACGCGGTCCAGTGTGGCACCGGCAAAGGCTGCAGAGGTGGCGCTAAAGGCCAGAAGGCCTGCGCAAAGCAAGGAAGGCAAACGCATGAAGACACCTGGAAAAAGTTGTTAAAAAATCAGATTTCGATATTTAATAGTTATAAGTTTAAAGCCACCAGTGAATATTATTCATATCAATATAAGTGGAAGTTATATGGGCGAGCGGACGTTGGAAATTCTTGATGGCGGTATGGGTCGGGAGCTGCAGCGCCGAGGCGCGCCGTTCCGCCAGCCGGAGTGGTCGGCGCTTGCACTGAGCGAAGCTCCGGAAGCCGTAGTGGCGGTGCATGCGGCCTATATCGAAGCCGGTGCTGCGGTGATCACCAGCAACAGTTATGCAGTGGTGCCGTTCCATATCGGTGAAGACCGCTTCGCTGATGAAGGCTTCGCCTTGGCCGCCACCGCTGGTCAGCTGGCGCGTACTGCGGCGGATGCCAGCCCGCGGCCAGTGCGAGTCGCCGGCTCATTGCCACCGCTGTTCGGCTCCTACCGCCCTGACCTGTTCGAGCCACAGCGCGTGTCTGAGGTATTGCTCCCATTGGTGGTGGGCCTGGCACCGTATGTCGATCTGTGGCTGGCCGAGACTCAGAGTGCGATCGCAGAAGTGCAGGCAGTTGCCGGCCAGTTGCCAGCAGATGGCAAGCCGTTGTGGGTGTCGTTCACTTTGCAGGATGAAGAGGTCGGCGACGTACCGCAGCTGCGTTCTGGTGAAAGTGTGACCGCCGCTGCCGAAGCAGTAGCAACGCTGGGCGTCAAAGCCATGCTGTTCAACTGCAGCCAACCGGAAGTGATCGGAGCTGCCATCGACGCTGCGCGCGAAGTGTTCGAGCGCCTGGGTGTGGATATCGCTATCGGCGCCTACGCTAACGCCTTCCCGCCGCAACCCAAGGACGCCACCGCCAACGATGGCCTGGATGAGCTGCGCGAAGACCTTGACCCGCCGGGTTACTTGAGCTGGGCCCAGGATTGGCGCCAGCGCGGCGCCAGCCTGCTCGGCGGATGCTGTGGCATCGGGCCAGAGCACATCGCTGAACTCAAGCGTAACCTGAGCTGAGCATCAGCCCTGCTCCCGGCAGGCTTCCAGCGTTTTCGATTGGCCTTCGGGGCGCTGGTTGTCGGCATTCAGCCAGCGCTCGAAAGCGGCGGCCACTGCAGGCCATTCTTCATCGGTAATCGAGTACCAGGCCGTGTCGCGATTCTGGCCCTTGATCACCATGTGATTGCGGAACACACCTTCGTAGATGAAGCCAAAGCGCTCCGCTGCGCGCTTGGAGCGGGCATTGGCGTTGTTGCACTTCCATTCCAGTCGGCGATTACCCAGTTCAAAACCAAGCTTGCCCAGCAGGTATACCGCCTCGGTGCTCTTGGGGGAGCGTTGCATGGGTGCGCCAAAGGCAACATGGCCGATCTCGATGCGACCATGGGCAGGCACGATCGACATCAGGCTTAGAATGCCTTGTACCTGGCCGCTGCTGCGGTCGATGACGCTGTAAAAAAGCGGATCGCGGCTGGCGGCATTTTCTGCAAGCCATTGATCGAACGGACCGCGCTCGGCAAACGGGCCGTACGGCAGGTAGTCCCACAGTGCGGGATCAGAGTGCGGACCTTGCAGCACCTCCCAGAGATCGTCCGCATGACCCGCCGGATCGAGCTTCTCCAGGCGGACGAAACGCCCTTCAAGCGGTTCGGCCTGGGGCAGGGCTGCAGGTTGCCAGTTACTTGGTTGAATCATGCGTAGCTCCCGTCTCAGAGCGTTTGGCGAAATTGGATGAAGCCGGGTCGCTCGGCGACCTGCTCGTACAAGCCGATGGCGGTAGCGTTGGTTTCATGCGTCAGCCAGTGCACCTTGCAACAGCCGGCCGCTTTGGCACTGGCGTTGACCAGCTCGATCAGCTGCCGGCCAACGCCCAGGCCGCGCTGCTTACCGTCAACGTACAGATCCTGCAGGTAGCAGGCGTTACCAATGCTCCAGTTGGTTCGATGATAGATCCAGTTGACCATGCCTACCGCCTTGCCGTCGATCCAGGCCAGCGCCGAATGGGTCGGCTCCTGCGAGTCGAGGATGCGTTGCCATGTCACGGCGCTGACTTCATCGGCCAGTTCGGTTTGATAAAAGCGCAGGTAGGCCTGCCACAGGGGCAGCCACGCGGCGTGGTCGTTGACGCTGACAGGGCGCAGGATGACGTCGGGCATGGGGCTATTCCTTCAGAGCGTGCGCATCTGCGCCGCCAGGTGATTGTTTAGTGTGTCGGTACTGCTGGCCAAGCCTTGGCGTACGCCTTCGATGTCCTGCGCCGAGCGGTTCTGGCTGAGTTTGCGTGCCCCCTGCAGACGTGCGATGGGAAGACGGAAGCCGACGATGGCGCGGAGCATGCCTTCGATGTAATCGCTGGGTGCATCGGCGACTTTCCATGGGGCGCCGCGTCCTTGCTCGTGCAGGTCGGTCAGGCGGCTGACGATATCCAGCAGGTCGGGGCCGCCCTGTACCACTTCAGCGGCACCGTAGGCATGCACCGCCAAGTAGTTCCAGGTGGGCACAACCTTGGGGTTGTCGAGCTTGCTCGGGTAATAGCCGGGGCTGACATAAGCGTCAGGGCCGGCGAATACCAACAAGGCTTCTACACCTTGCTCCAAGGCCTGCCACTGATGGTTGGCACGGGCCAGATGCCCGTAAACGGTGCCCAAGTCACCTTCGCTGGTATCGATCAACACTGGTATGTGACTGGCCAGCAGACCTTGCTCGCCGTGGGTGACGAGCAGGGCCAGGCGGGTCTCGCGCATCTGTTGATGCAGGCGCTCAAGGTTGTGTTCCTGATGCGGTTTGCTGTTGTACATGTGCGGATCCTTGTCGATTGGCTTCATCGTAGGCAGGCTATTGGTTCAGGTTAAGAGCCATTGACAGTGATTTTGATAGGTCCAATGCGATGAGCGAGCGCCCTTTGGTATTGCCATTCGATCCCGCCGGGATCGTCCTCGACCAGCGCCGAGGGCTGAGTCAACAGCTCTATCAAGCGCTGCGCGCTCGCGTGCTGGATGGGCGCTTGAGCAGCGGCACGCGCCTGCCGGCGACACGAGACTTGGCGGGTATGCTCGGGCTCTCGCGCAACAGCGTGGTGCGTGCCTATGACCAACTGTATGCCGAAGGCTACATAGAAAGCCGGGTAGGAGATGGCACTTATGTTTGCCATCTGCCGAAACTATCCACACAACTGTCCACAGGGTTATCCCATGGCTTATCAACAGGGTTATCCACAAAATGCTCAGAAAGCACTGATGATTTATCCAGATGTGGGCGTTCCAGTGAGCGTTTGGAGCGTCTGAAAAGTAACCATCTGCCATCCCCAAAAGTTGGCCCGCCACGGGCATTTCGGGTAGGTGTTCCAGCCTTCGATCTGTTCCCCTTTGAGGTCTGGGCCAAGCTGCAAGCGGGCTTCTGGCGAAATCCCGATCCAGCGCACCTTGGCTATGGCGACCCGGCGGGCGAGCCGTTACTGCGTGAATTGATCGCTGCGTATCTACGTCGGTCGAGGGGTATGTCGTGCACGGCTGGACAAATTGTGATCACCAGTGGTGCGCAGGAGGCAATTAGCCTTTGTGCACAGTTGTTGTTGCAGCCCGGGGATGAGGTGGCTGTGGAAAATCCCGGGTATCGTGCTGCCGGGCACGCGTTTGCAGTAGCGGGCGGGCGGGTGAGGGGTGTGCCGGTAGATGAAGAAGGCCTCGACTGCACCAGGCTTGCACTCGCTGGCGACTGTCGCTTGGTTTACGTCACCCCAGCGCATCAGTACCCGACTGGGGTGACCATGAGCCTGGCCCGGCGCTTGGCGTTGCTGGCCTGGGCCGAGCGCCAGGATGGCTGGATCATCGAAGATGACTATGACGGTGAGTACCGTTACAACGGAGCACCGCTGGCGCCGTTGGCGGCTTTGGACCGGCAAGGGCGGGTGCTGTACGTCGGTACCTTTGGCAAGATCGCTTTCCCAGCGCTGCGCCTTGGCTACTTGGTACTGCCGGCGCGGTTGGTGCAGGCTTTCAGCCAGGGCAGGGCGCTGGCAGTGCGGCATTCCGAGGTGGGAACCCAGTGCGTGATGGCCGAGTTCATGGCCCAGGGGCATTTTCAGAGGCATATACGCCGCATGCGCCGTGCGGCGCTGAGCCGGCGTAATGTGCTGAAGGCCGGGTGGCCTGTGGATGTTTCTGGGCTGGCGGGGATGCCGGATGTGGCAGCTGGGCTGCATGTGAAAGTCGATGTGGATAACTTTGCACGCGAGCAGGACTTGATAGCCAAGGCCGAAGCGGTGGGTGTGGAGGTGAATCCGCTTAGCAGTTACTGGCTTGAGGACAGCGAAGTGCCTGTGGATAAACGCGCGGGGTTGGTGCTTGGGTTTGCGGCAGTGCCAGAGGGAGAGATTGCTGAGGCGTTGATGCGCTTGCGCAAGGCCTGGAGGTAGGGGCGGCCTGGTGTCGCCAAAGGCCTGCAAAGCAGGCCAACGGTTTTTGCATGCTGATGAAATCCTGGGGCCGCAAAGCGGCCCGGAGATTTCTGATCAGAACGCCGGCACTACAGCGCCTTTGTACTTCTCGGTGATGAACTGCTTCACCTCAGGCGAATGCAGGGCAGCCGCCAGTTTCTTCATGTCTTGCGAGTCCTTGTTGTCCGGGCGGGCAACAAGGATGTTCACGTACGGTGAGTCGCTGCCTTCGATGGCCAGCGCGTCTTTTTCAGGGTTCAGTTTGGCTTCCAGCGCGTAGTTGGTGTTGATCAGGGCAGCATCGACCTGGGTCAGAACACGCGGGATGGTGGCCGCTTCGAGCTCACGGAACTTCACGTTCTTCGGGTTCGCGACAACGTCCTTCACGGTCGACAGGATATTGCTGTTGTCCTTGAGCTTGATTACGCCGGCCTTGTCCAGCAGCAGCAAGGCACGGCCGCCGTTGGTGGCGTCGTTGGGGATGACCACGGTGGCACCGGAAGGCAGTTCGTCGAGCTTCTTGATCTTGGCCGAATAGACGCCCAGCGGCTCGATGTGCACGCCGGCAACGCTGACCAGGTTGGTGCCCTTGGCCTTGTTGAACTCATCCAGGTACGGCTGGTGCTGGAAGAAGTTGGCATCAAGGCGCTTCTCTGCGACTTGTACGTTCGGCTGGATATAGTCGGTGAACTCTTTCACCTTCAGGTTTACACCCTCTTTTTCCAGCTGCGGTTTGACGAAGTTGAGAATTTCGGCGTGCGGCACCGGGGTGGCGGCGACAGTCAGGTCACCGGCGTGGGCCGAGAACGCCGCGACAGCGGCAGCGACAGCAAGCAGCTTCTTCATGAATCACTCCTTGTGAGGGCCGCGACGGCCCCCGAACGGGTCGGCCGGGCCGACCCCATTGGGGTTACTTACGGGAAAAATGCACGACCAGTTTGTCGCCCACGCTCTGCAGTACTTGAACCAGAACCAGCAGCAGTACCACGGTGACCACCATTACATCGGTCTGGAAACGCTGGTAGCCGAAGCGGATGGCCAGGTCGCCCAGGCCGCCAGCGCCGACCACGCCGGCCATGGCGGTGTACGAGACTAAGGTGATGGCGGTGACGGTAATGGCTGCGAAGATGCCCGGGCGGGCCTCCGGCAACAGCGCACTGGTGATGATCTGGCGGGTGGTGGCACCCATCGACTGGGTGGCCTCGATGATGCCGCGGTCCACTTCACGCAGGGCGGTTTCCACCAAGCGGGCGAAGAACGGCGTGGCACCTACCACCAGCGGCGGAATGGCGCCGGCAACGCCCAGCGAGGTACCGGTGATCAGCACAGTGATCGGGATCATCACGATCAACAGGATGATGAACGGCAGCGAGCGCAGAATGTTGACCACCAGCGACAGCAGCGCATACACGCCCCGCTGTTCGAACATCTGCTTCGGCCCGCAGAGGAACAGCAGCACGCCCAGTGGCAGGCCCAGCAGCACGGTGAAGAACAGCGAACCGAACAGCATGATCATGGTGTCGATGGTGGCCAGCCAGATTTCGGCCCAGTCGACGTTGGTGAAGAAATTCAGGGCGTCCATCAACGCAGTACCTCCATATGTACGTCAGCTGCCGTGAAGCGGTCGAACGCCGCTTCCATGTCGCCGCCAGTGACGGCCAGGGTCAGCTGCCCATAGGGCACATCCTTGATGCGGTCGATACGCCCGGCGAGGATGCTGTAGTCCACCCCGGTTTCGCGGGCCACGGTGCCCAGCAGCGGCGCATAGGTGGCGTCGCCCTGGAAGGTCAGGCGCACGATGCGGCCCGGGACGTGGGCAAAATCGTCGCGCTGCTCGCCTTCATCGACCTGCTCGTCTTCCTGGACAAATCGTTTGGTGGTGGGGTGCTGCGGGTGGAGGAACACGTCTGCTACCGAGCCTTGCTCGACGATATGGCCGGCGTCCATCACCGCGACGCGGTCGCAGACCCGGCGGATCACGTCCATCTCGTGGGTGATCAGCACGATGGTCAGCTTCAGCTCACGGTTGATCTCGGCCAGCAACTGCAGCACCGATGCGGTGGTTTGCGGGTCGAGGGCGCTGGTGGCCTCGTCGCACAGCAGGATCTTCGGGTTGGTCGACAGGGCACGGGCGATGCCGACGCGCTGCTTCTGGCCGCCGGAGAGCTGCGCCGGGTACTTTTTGGCGTGGTCCGACAGGCCCACGCGGGCCAGCAGCTCGGTGACGCGTTTGTCGATTTCGGCCCGCGACAGCTCGCCCGCCAGAGCCAGCGGCAGGGCGACATTGTCGGCGACGGTCTTGGAGGCCAGCAGGTTGAAGTGCTGGAAGATCATCCCGACTTGCTGGCGGAAGCCGCGCAGCTGGTTGGCGTTGAAGGCGGTAACGTCTTCGCCGTCGACGATGATCTTGCCGCCAGAGGGCTCTTCCAGCCGGTTGATCAGGCGCAGCATGGTGCTTTTGCCTGCGCCGGAATGGCCGATCAGGCCGAACACCTGGCCGTCTTCGATGGTCAGGCTGGTTGGGTTCAGAGCGGGGATTTCCCTACCGGCGACGCGGTAGGTCTTGTGTACATGTTGGAACTCGATCACGTAGCGAACCTTGTGGGGCGCATGGAATTTGGGTCAGCGGTTGGCTGGGGTGGCGCATTTTAGCCTTTTCCAATAGTTGTTCTTAGCATTTATTTCGTAATGGACCAATCCATCAGGCATAACGCGACAACTGGTAATCCCGATTGAACGCTCGCCAAAGCCCTCTAGTCACTACTTGAACGAGCCCTGAGAGGGCAAGCCTGAAGACTGATGAGGAGAGCCGACCATGACCAGCAAGAAAACGGACGCGCCCAAGCACAGTGAGGCCGCCGGCACGCAGACCCCCGACCGCGCCAACACCAACGCCAAGCTGCAGAGCCTGGAGGCGTTTCGCAGCGATGCCACTGGCCAGGCCCTGCGTACCAACCAGGGTGTGAAGATAGCCGACAACCAGAACAGCCTGAAGGCTGGTGCTCGTGGGCCATCGCTGCTCGAAGACTTCATCATGCGCGAGAAGATCACCCACTTCGACCACGAGCGCATTCCCGAGCGGATCGTCCACGCCCGAGGTACCGGTGCCCACGGCTACTTTCAGAGTTACGGCAACCATAGCGAACTGACCAAGGCCGGTTTCCTTCAGGACCCTGAAAAGACAACCCCGGTCTTTGTGCGCTTCTCCACCGTGCAAGGCCCGCGCGGGTCGGGTGACACGGTGCGCGACGTGCGTGGCTTTGCTGTGAAGTTCTATACCGATGAAGGCAATTTTGACTTGGTTGGCAACAACATGCCGGTGTTTTTCATCCAGGATGCCATCAAGTTTCCCGACTTCGTGCATGCGGTCAAACCTGAACCGCATAATGAGATGCCCACTGGCGGCTCAGCCCACGATACGTTCTGGGATTTTGTCTCGCTGGTACCTGAGTCGGCGCACATGGTCATCTGGGCCATGTCCGACCGCGCCATCCCGCGGAGCCTGCGGATGATGGAAGGCTTTGGCGTGCATACTTTCCGCCTGATCAATGCCCAAGGTGTGGCCAGCTTCGTCAAATTCCACTGGAAGCCACGGCAAGGCGTGCATTCGGTACTGTGGGACGAAGCCCAGAAGCTGGCAGGCAAGGACACCGACTACCATCGCCGTGATCTGTGGGACGCGATCGAGACGGGCGATTACCCCGAGTGGGAACTGGGTGTGCAGATCGTTCCGGAGGCCGATGAGCACAAGTTTGATTTCGACCTGCTCGACCCGACCAAACTGATCCCCGAGGAGCTGGTACCGGTGACGCCGCTCGGCAAGATGGTGCTCAACCGCAACCCGGACAACTTCTTCGCCGAGACCGAGCAGGTCGCTTTCTGCCCTGGCCATATCGTGCCGGGCATCGATTTCAGCAACGACCCACTGCTACAGGGCCGCCTGTTCTCCTATACCGACACACAGATCAGCCGCCTGGGCGGCCCAAACTTCCACGAGATCCCGATCAATCGGCCGGTAGCGCCGAACCACAGTGGCCAGCGTGACGCCATGCACCGCATGACCATCGACAAGGGCCGTGCTTCCTACGAACCCAACTCGATCGATGGCGGCTGGCCGCGGGAAACGCCGCCGGCGGCGCAGGATGGTGGCTTCGAGAGCTATCAGGAGCGCATCGAGGCACACAAGATCCGCCAGCGCAGCGAGTCGTTCGGCGATCATTTCTCGCAGGCGCGGCTGTTCTTCCAGAGCATGAGCCCGACCGAGCAGCAGCACATCATCAAGGCTTACAGCTTCGAGTTGGGCAAGGTGGAGCGCGAAGAAATCCGCGCGCGTGAGGTCAATGAGATTCTGGCCAATATCGACCTGAAGCTGGCAGCGGCAGTGGCGGCCAACCTCGGCTTGCCGGCGCCCAAGCAGGGCACGGTTCAGGTCAAAGGTAGCAAGCTTGCGCAGTCCAAGGCTTTGAGCCAGATGAACCACCCCGGAGATGTGGGCATCAAGGGGCGCAAGATTGCCGTTGTGGTCGCCGATGGCGTGGACGCCGCGAGCGTCGACAGGCTGGTCAAGGCGCTTGAAGCACAAAGCGCGCGGCCCATGCTGCTTGGGCCATCCTCGGCGCCGGTGAAGAGCGCCGATGGCAAGCAATTGCCGGTAGATGCTTCGATCGAGGGTATGCCGTCGATCATGTTCGACGGGATAGTGGTGCCGGGAGGTAAGGCTTCAATCGATGCCTTGAGCGGCAGTGGTGTGGCCAAGCACTTCCTGCTCGAGAGTTACAAGCATTTGAAGGCGATCGTGTTGGCCAAAGAGGCCAAAGCTTTGCTGGGTAGCTTGGGCCTGAAGGAGGACAAAGGCTTGTTGCTTGGGGATGATCAGAAAGCGGTGGATGCCTTCGTCAAAGCCGTGGAAGGGCATCGGGTCTGGGAGCGGGAGGCGGCTGCAGAGGCGATCCCTGCGTGAGACGCTGCTTTTGGTGCCCATCGCCGGCTGCCGGCGATGGGCTCCAGAAATATCAACGCTGATGCGGTACCAATACCACCTGAGCGGGCAACTTACGCTGAATCTCGTGTTTTTGCTCAAGTTCAAAGCTGCTGTCGATCTTCAGAACCCGCTTTTCCAGCAAGGTCTTCAACCAAGGCGCATCTTCGGTGCGAGGTACCTGAAACACCACTTCGCACTGATAATTCACCACATCAGTGGCAATTTCATCGAGCTGCCGGCGCATGGCACTGATGTCCGTGGTCTTCAGTGCAATGACCGTGCTAGGCGCGGTTGGGTCAATCACACGCGCCTTGGGCTTGGCCTCGGCAGCCTTCAAGGCAGCTTCGGCTTTTTCCAGCTCAGCCTTGCGTGCCTGCGAGACTGCGTCACCGCCAGTCACGGCAGGTGCCTGCGGCATCAGTGCGCGGGCACGTGCCAGCGCTGTGGCGGCAGCGTTGACGTCACCCTTCTGAAGGACGATCTGGCTGCGTTTGAGGTAAGCCTCAGCCAGCTGCCGCTGGTACTGTTCCAGGCGGCCATCGTCGGGCGATTGAGCCTGCAACAAGGCAAGCTGATCTTCGGCCGTGGCCAACTCATTGCTGTTGATACTTTGCTGCAGCTGCTGCCAGGCATCGGCTTGGGCAGGTGCACCGGTCTGCTCGACCGGCGCGCTTGAACAAGCGGCCAGGAACAGGGAAAACACGGCAACAAGCAGATAACGGGATGCGAACGGCTTCATTCCTGCGACTCTCTATTTGCGCAAAAAGCGAGCAAGTCTACACCCAGGTGCGCACGCTCGAAAACAAGTCTTACAGACCCTTTACCTGCGAAAAGGTTGCAGGGTGTGCCATGGGGCATCCCGCTTTTCAACGTTTGGGCAGAGCCAGGCTCAGCAAGAATAGCACTGCCGCGCAGACCACGATCGATGGGCCGGCTGGGGTGTCCTTGAACCAGGACATGGCCAGGCCGCCGCAGACGGCCGCGACGCCCAGCAGGCTGGCCCCCACTGCCATCTGCTCCGGCGAGCGCGCATGGCGCTGTGCCGCAGCGGCAGGGATGATCAGCAGAGAGGTGATCAACAGCACGCCGACGATCTTCATGGCAACGGCGATGACCACGGCAATCAGCAGCATCAGCGCCAGGCGCAAGCCAGCGACTGGCAGACCTTCAACCATGGCCAGCTCTTCGTGGACGGTAACCGCCAGCAACGGTCGCCAAAGGACTGCAAGCAGCAGCAGTACCAGCGCACTGCCGCCCAGGATCCAGGCCAGATCAGTGGTACTGATGGCCAGCAAGTCGCCAAACAGGTAGGCCATCAGGTCGATGCGTACGTCGTGCATGAAGCTCAGCACCACCAGGCCCAACGACAAGGTGCTGGGCGCGAGGATGCCGAGCAGCGTGTCGGACGCCAACGGCTGGCGTTGCTGCAGGGTCACCAGCAGCAACGCCAGCAACAGGCACCCCACGGTTACCGCCAGCGCCGGGCTGACGTCCAGCACGAAGCCCATGGCCACGCCCAGCAGCGCTGCGTGGGACAAGGTATCGCCGAAATAGGCCATGCGCCGCCACACCACGAAGGAGCCCAGCGGGCCAGCCACCAGCGCCAGGGAAAGACCCGCGAGCAGGGCGTAAAGAAGAAAATCAGCCATGCTTGCAGTGGTCTCCGTGAACATGGGTGCCAGGGGCGACCACCGAGCCATGCAGGTCGTGGCTGTGATCATGGTGGTGGTGATAGACGGCCAGGCTTGGTGCGTTCTGGCCGAACAGTTCGACGAAGGCGGGGTCGTTGCTGACCTGCTCGGGGTGGCCGGAGCAGCACACATGCCGATTGAGGCAGACCACCTGGTCGGTGGCGCTCATCACCAGGTGCAGATCGTGCGAGACCATCAATACCCCGCAACCATGGCGGTCGCGCAGGCGAGTGATCAGGTTATACAGCTCGGTCTGGCCGACCACGTCGACGCCTTGTACCGGCTCATCCAGTACCAGCAGCTGGGGCTCGCGCAACAGCGCTCTGGCCAGTAGCACGCGTTGCATCTCGCCGCCGGAAATGGTCTGGATCGGGCTGTCGATGACCTGTTCGGCGCCCACTTCCTGCAGTGCCGACAACGCTGCCTGCCGGTCAACACCGGGTACCAGGCGCAGAAAGCGCAGCACGGACAACGGCAGCGTGGCGTCCACCTGGATTTTTTGCGGCATGTAGCCGATACGCAGCTTCGGCTTGCGCCAGACTGTACCGCGGTGCGGCTTGAGCAGCCCGAGCACAGCTCGTACCAAGGTAGTCTTACCTGCGCCGTTGGGGCCGATCAGGGTGACGATCTGGCTGGGTGCCACCGACAGGTCGATGCTGTCGAGCACGGCTTCGCCGCCGAACGTAACGCCGACCTGCTCCAGGCGGATCAGTGCGTCGCTCATGCCGCGCCCCGGCAATTACCGCACAGGCCGACTATTTCCACCGTCTGCGTTTCCACGCTGAAACCCACGCCTTTGGCGCTGGTGAGGATCGCATCGCTGATGCTGTCCTGCTCCAGTTCGATGGCGACGTGGCATTCGCGGCAGATGAGGAACTGGCCCTGGTGCGCGTGCTCGGGGTGGCTGCAACCGATGAAGGCGTTGAGTGAGGCGATGCGGTGTACCAGGCCGTTTTCCAGCAGGAAGTCCAGCGCCCGATAAACGGTCGGTGGCGCAGCACGCCGGCCATCCTGTTCGCTGAGCACGGCGAGGATGTCGTAGGCGCCCAGCGGCTTGTGGCTCTGCCACACCAGCTCCAGCACACGCCGGCGCAGTGCAGTCAGGCGCAGGCCCTGGCGGGTGCACAGCACCTCGGCCTCGGTCAGGGCGCTGTGCACGCAGTGAGAGTGATCGTGGGGACGGTGGGCCAGCGGCGTGATGGACATGAGCAGCGACGGTTCTGGATAGAGACGTTATTATGTTACCTGTTTCTGCCGAGTCGAGTATTCATCGTGTCCCGATTGCTTGTGCTTTTTGTCGCTTTTATCGCCTGCTCGGCGCAAGCCGACGTGCGTGTGCTGACCAGTATCAAACCGTTGCAGCAGATTGCCGCCGCTGTGCAGGACGGGGTTGGCAGCCCCGAGGTGCTGCTGCCTCCTGGCGCCTCGCCGCACCACTATGCCCTGCGCCCGTCCGACGTGCGCCGTGTCGGCGATGCCGATCTGCTGTACTGGATCGGCCCCGACATGGAAGGCTTCCTGCCGCGGGTGTTGGGCAGCCGCAGCAAACCTGTCGTGGCTGTTCAGTCGCTGCCGGGCATGCAGTTGCGCCACTTTGGCGAGGACAGCCATTCACACGATGAAGAAGCGCATGACGATCATGACCACGATCATCGTCCGGGCAGCCTGGACGCGCATTTGTGGTTGTCGTCAGTTAACGCCCGGGTGATTGCGGCGAAGATGGCGGCAGACCTGGCGTCGGCGGACCCTGCCAATGCTGCGCGCTATCAGAGCAACCTGAAGGCCTTCTCTGAACGCCTCGATGGCCTGGATGCACGCATCAAGGCCCGGGTGGCGGGTATTGCCGACAAGCCTTACTTCGTGTTCCACGAAGCGTTTGACTACTTCGAGTCTGCTTATGGGCTCAAGCACGCGGGTGTGTTCAGCGTGGCGGCCGAAGTGCAGCCGGGGGCGCAGCATGTCGCTGCCATGCGCAAGCGTCTACAGGAAGTGGGCAAGACCTGCGTGTTCAGTGAGCCGCCGCTGCGACCGCGCTTGGCTGAGACGCTGACGGCCGGTCTGCCGGTGCGGTTGGCTGAGCTGGATGCGTTGGGCGGGAACGACGCAGTGGATGCCAAGGGTTACGAGCGTTTGCTGGAAAAGCTGGGCGGTGAGCTGGCAGGGTGCCTGGAGCAGCTTTAAGCCATTTGCATAGGCGCTGTAGGAGCGGCCTTGTGTCGCGAAAGGGCCGCAAAGCGGCCCCGGATATCGCGCTGCCGCAGATATGTCTGGGGCTGCTGCGCAGCCCTTTCGCGACACAAGGCCGCTCCTGCAGAGAGCGGTGGCGCTTCGGTCAGAGCGCGAACGGCAGGTGCAAAGCCACTTGCTGGCGCTGCGCCAGACGCACCTCGAACTCGCTCGGGTCATGGATCATCACATCCATCCCGGCAAACGACTCGGCCGCGATCAAACGCGACAGCCAGAAGCGCACGCACCCGACCCGCAACATCTGCGGCCAGAGCTCGGCCTCGGCTGCTGTGAATGGCCGTAGCGCAGCATAGGCCGCCAGCAGGGCTTGGGCACGAGGCATATCGATCGCGCCGGTTTCATCCAGGCACCAGTCATTCACGGTGATGGCGATGTCGTACAGCATCGGCCCCGAGCAGGCATTGTAGAAGTCGATCACGCCGGTCAGGTGGGTGCCTTCGAACATCACGTTGTCGCGGAACAGGTCGGCATGCAGGTTGGCCCGCGGCAATGCCAGGATCTGCGCTTTGTGCGCGATGATTTCGTCCAGCGCCGGCTGCAACAGGGCAACCTGTTCTGCCGTGAGGCGCGGCATCAGCTCGGCACCGCTGGCGAGCATCCAGTCCAGGCCGCGATCGGTCTTGCGCTCGATGACGTGCTCGCGGGTGGCCAGGTGGATGTGCGCCAGCAGCTCACCTACCTGGGCGCAGTGCTGGTTGTTCGGCGCCTTGATGTGCTTGCCCGACAGCCTTGGCTGCAGCAGTGCCGGCTTGCCGCACAGCTCGCGCAGGCCATTGCCGTCACGGTCACGTATGGCGTAAGGCACCGGCATATCGGCGGCGTGCAGCGTGTCGAGCAGTTCGATGAAGAACGGCATGTCCTCGCTGGGGCCGCGCTCGATCAGCGTCAGGACGAACTCCCCCTGTTCGAGGCTGACGAAGAAATTGCTGTTTTCGGTGCCGGCGGCAATGCCCTGGAAATCGAGCAGACGGCCCAGCTGATACGGCGCCAGAAAGGTTTCCAGCTCAGGCCGGGTCACGGGGGTGAAGACTGACATGATGAAAGAATGCCCATACGGGCACTTCCGCCGGGAAGTGCCAGGTTGATGTGAACGGTACGCGTCAGATTACCACTCGAAGATCTTCCAGGACGGAATCAGCATGTCCGGTTGGTCGGAACGAATGAAATTGCCATCAGAGCCATCGGCGCGTACCAGAAAATAAGGCTTGCCGTTTTTCGGCGTGATCTTGATCGCATACAGGAAGCCGTTCTGCCGGTATTCCTGGATGGTTTTATCGCCTTCCGTGCGAATGGTCACCTCGGGATCTGCCGAGGGGGCGTCGTCCGCCGCCAGGGTGACGACTGGCATGGTTGCCAACAGGCTGAGCAGTAACAGGCGATTGAGTGTACGCATGATAACCTTGTCCCTTTGTCGTCATTGATCCGGCTATTCTAGCTCCGGACCCGCCGAAAAGGTTGATTCTGCTCATGAGCCAAGCGCCCCTCGTCCTGGTGGACGGTTCCTCTTACCTTTACCGCGCCTTCCACGCGCTGCCGCCGCTGACCACTTCCAAGGGCATGCCCACCGGCGCGGTCAAGGGTGTGTTGAACATGCTCAAGAGCCTGCGCAAGCAATACCCCGACAGCCTGTTCGCCGTGGTGTTCGATGCCAAGGGCGGTACCTTCCGCGATGCCATGTTCGCCGAGTACAAGGCCAACCGCCCCAGCATGCCGGACGACCTGCGGGTGCAGGTAGAGCCGCTGCATGCCAGCGTCAAGGCTCTGGGTTACCCGCTGCTGTGCGTCGAGGGGGTCGAGGCCGACGACGTGATCGGCACGCTGGCGCGCAGCAGTGCGGCAAAGGGGCGGCCAGTGATCATCTCGACCGGTGACAAGGATATGGCGCAGCTGGTAGACGGCCACGTTACCCTGGTCAACACCATGACTGGCAGTGTGCTGGATGTGGCAGGCGTGCATGAGAAGTTCGGCGTCGGCCCGGAGCACATCATCGATTTCCTCGCCCTGATGGGCGACAAGGTCGACAACATCCCAGGCGTACCTGGGGTCGGTGAAAAAACCGCAGTAGGGCTGCTGACCGGTATCGGCGGCGGCCTCAGCGACCTGTACGCCAACCTGGACAAGGTGCCGGCACTGGCGATTCGTGGCGCCAAGACCCTGCCGGCCAAGCTCGAAGAACACCGTGACGCGGCGTTTTTGTCCTACGAACTGGCGACCATCAAAGTCGATGTGCCGCTGGATATCGAAGTGGACGCACTGGTGTGCGGCGAGCCGGACCGTGAAGCGCTGCTGGCACTTTACACCGAGATGGAATTCAAGAGCTGGATCGCCGACGTTCAGCGGGACGCAGCCAGGGCTGGCGATGAAGTTGCGCCACTGGAGGCGCCTGCGGCCAAGGTCGAGCCCAAATACGAAACCATCCTTGATCAGGCTCGCTTCGATGCCTGGCTGGAAAAGCTGCGTCAGGCACCGCTGTTCGCTTTCGATACCGAGACCACCAGCCTCGATGCGCAAAAGGCACAGCTGGTCGGCCTGTCCTTCGCTGTCGAACCCCATGAAGCGGCTTACGTACCGTTGGCACACGACTATGAAGGCGCGCCGGTGCAACTGGATCGCGAAGCCGTGTTGCTGGCATTGAAACCGCTTCTGCAAGACCCGGCCAAGGAAAAGGTTGGGCAGAACGCCAAGTACGATATCAACATCCTTGCCAATGGCTCGCCGGCGATCCAGATGCAGGGCGTTGCCTATGACACCATGCTTGAATCGTATGTGCTCAACTCCACTGCGACCCGTCATGATATGGACAGCCTGGCGCAGAAGTATCTCGACCACGCCACCATCGCTTTCGAAGACATCGCCGGCAAAGGCGCCAAACAGCTGACCTTCAACCAGATCCACCTGGATAAGGCTGGCCCTTACGCTGCCGAAGATGCCGACATTACCCTGCGCCTGCATCAGGCGCTGCAGGCCCGCCTTGCGCAGACACCGAGCGTGCTGCCGGTGCTGATGGATATCGAGATGCCGCTTGTGCCGGTGCTGGCCAAGATCGAGCGCCAGGGCGCGCTGGTTGATGCTGCTTTGTTACAGATACAGAGCGGTGAGCTGGGCGTGAAAATGGCCGATCTCGAGCGTCGGGCTTATGAGCTGGCGGGTGAGGAATTCAACCTCGGCTCGCCCAAACAGCTCGGCTCGATCCTCTACGACAAGCTCGGCATGCCGGTGCTGAGCAAGACCGCCAAGGGCCAGCCATCCACGGCCGAAGCAGTACTGGACGAGTTGGCCGAGCAAGGTTATCCGTTGCCGGAGGTACTGATGCAGTACCGCAGCCTGAGCAAGCTCAAGAGCACGTACACCGACAAGTTGCCGGGGCAGATCAACCCGCGAACCGGGCGTATCCACACGTCTTACCAGCAGGCCGTGGCCGCCACTGGGCGCCTGTCGTCCAGCGACCCGAACCTGCAGAATATTCCTATCCGTACCGCCGAAGGCCGGCGTATCCGCCAGGCGTTCATCGCCAGCCCGGGCTACAAGCTGCTGGCGGCGGACTATTCGCAGATCGAACTGCGCATCATGGCCCACCTGGCCAAGGACGAAGGCCTGCTGCACGCCTTCCGCAATAACCTGGATGTGCACCGTGCCACGGCTGCGGAAGTTTTTGGCGTAGCTCTGGAAGCAGTCACCACCGATCAGCGTCGTAGCGCGAAAGCCATCAACTTTGGCCTGATCTACGGTATGAGCGCATTCGGCCTGGCCAAGCAGATCGGTGTAGACCGCAAGCAGTCGCAGGATTACATCGACCGCTATTTCGCCCGTTACCCAGGCGTACTGGCCTACATGGAACGCACCCGCGCCCAGGCTGCCGAGCAAGGCTTCGTCGAGACCTTGTTCGGCCGCAGGCTTTACCTGCCGGACATCAACGCCAAGAATCCGGCCCTACGCAAGGGCGCCGAGCGCACGGCGATCAACGCACCGATGCAGGGTACCGCCGCCGACATCATCAAACGGGCAATGGTTAACGTTGACAACTGGCTGAGCGAAAGCGGCCTCGATGCTCGCGTTATCTTGCAGGTCCACGACGAATTGGTGCTTGAAGTGCGCGAAGACCTCGTAGACCAGGTGAAAGATGAAATTCGCGGGCAGATGAGCAAGGCCGCGCAACTGGATGTACCACTGCTGGTCGAGGTCGGCGTTGGTTCGAATTGGGACGAAGCTCACTGATTGAGCAGAGAAACCTGTGTAGGATCCGGGTTGTAGCGACGCGGATCCCGGCATGGCTCGATGCCATTAGTACTACGGTTTCATGAAACTATCGCAAATAGTTTTGAGGGCTCTGGAACTAAACCGGTGAAGCGGAACTCAGAGTAACTGAATGGCTGGTGAAGCCCTTCGATGCTCCTATGTTGTGTTAAGTGTTGGCAGATATCTGGACCCCGCCCTAGCGGTCCGGACTTGGACCCCGAACTTCCCCCTCCCCATACGAAGTCCGGGGTTTTTTTTGCCCGAAATTTGGCGTGGCGATGCTTGCATTATCGCCAAAAGCCGGCCCCCACAGGGTGGGAAACCGACTTGCCGGCGATGAAGTCGCTTCAGGCTACCGGCTTGTCTTCCAGCTCCATCCAGCCCGCCAGCACCTTGTAGGCCTCTTCCAGCCCCAGACGCTTGGGGGCCGAGAACAGCTGGATGGTCACGCCATCCCCCCAACCTTTGCGGATTTCCGACTGCACCTTGAGCAGGGTGTTCTTGCCTGCGCCGTGGGTCAGCTTGTCGGCCTTGGTCAGCAGGATGTGCATCGGCATGCCGCTTGCCCGGGCCCAGTCGAGCATCATCTTGTCGAAGTCGGTCATCGGGTGGCGCACATCCATCATCAGGATGACGCCGCGCAGGCATTCGCGGCTGCCAAGGTAGGCCTCAAGGTGACGCTGCCAATGCTGCTTGAGCGGGATCGGGACTTTTGCATATCCGTAACCTGGCAGGTCGACCAAACGCCGTTCATCGTCCAGACTGAAGAAATTCAACAGCTGGGTGCGCCCTGGAGTTTTCGAGGTTCGCGCCAGGCTGGCATGAGTCAGGGTATTGAGGGCGCTGGATTTGCCGGCGTTGGAACGGCCGGCAAAAGCCACCTCGTAACCCTGGTCGTCCGGGCATTGTTCGACCTTGGCAGCGCTGAGGGCGAATGTGGCTTTCTGGCAGAGGCCGAGGATGGGGTTCTTGACTTGCATGGGATATCCGATGTGGGTGTTGCCAAAGCCTAGGCCGGCAAGCGGTGTCGTTTCCGTTTGGATGGCGGAAGTATATAATGCCCCAGTATTTGTGTGCTCATTCTCCCAGCGAAGGAGAACGGGCATGGGGTGTCGAACAATAGCTCGCGCATCAGAACGCAGCGCGTCCCCCAACCCTGTCAGGTCGTTCCGCATGGCGAAATGGCTGCTAGCTGTCGGTATGTTCCTGCCGTTTTTCAGCGCACAGGCTACACAGGATCCCGAGGCGTTGTACAACCGCACGTGTGCGGCCTGTCACGCCGGGCAGTTGCCACAGGCGCCCAAGAAGGGTGACCGGGCAGCCTGGGAGCCAAGGCTGGCGCAAGGCATGGAGGTACTCATGGCGCATGTGACTCAGGGTTTCAAGGCTATGCCGCCGCGTGGATTGTGCATGGACTGCAGTGCCGAGGACTACCGTTTGGTCATCCTTTGGATGAGCGGCAGTCCCGATACATAACATTTCACCCTTAGCCGTGTTGGATTAGCTGATGAACAAACTAGTCGTGAGTCTGCTGTTGACCATGGGTGTCGCAGGTGCGGCCACTGCTGCAGAACCTGTCAAAGGCGATGCCGCCGCCGGCCAGGCCAAGACCGCCATCTGTGGTGCCTGCCACAACCCCGACGGCAATAGCCTGGCGCCCAATTTTCCGAAACTGGCCGGCCAGGGCCAGCGCTATCTCGAAAAACAGTTGCATGACATAAAGTCCGGCAAGCGTACCGTACTGGAGATGACCGGCATGCTGGCCAACTTCAACGACCAGGACCTGGCCGACATCGCCGCCTACTTCGCCAGCCAGAAAGGCAGCGTCGGTGCCGCCGACCCCAAGTTGGTCGAGCGTGGCCGGGCGCTGTTCAATGGCGGCGATCTTGAAAAAGGCATGCCTGCCTGCACCGGGTGCCACTCGCCCAATGGCGCAGGCATCGCGCTGGCGGGCTTTCCGCACCTGGGTGGCCAGCATTCGCAGTACGTGACCAAGCAGCTCACCGACTTCCGCGAAGGCAACCGCACCAATGATGGTGATGCCATGACCATGCGGACCATAGCCGGCAAGCTGAGCAACCATGATATCGAAGCGTTGGCCAGTTATATCCAGGGCCTTCACTGAGATATCTGCGCATTAACATTCGGTTAATGCTGCAACGCTAAAGATGAAAGGGCGGCGCGGACCGCCCTTTTTTCAGTCCGCAGCCGGTACACTACAGAACTCGGGCCCTTCCCGACCTGTCTCAACACAGGTCGTGTCGAGGCGACCAAAGACTGCTCAGGAGTAAAGCATGCGTAAACTGATTCTCAGCGCTGCGCTGGTCGCCGCCAGCGTATTCGGTATGTCCGCCGTTCAGGCTGCGGAGCCTGTCACGGCCGGCAAGGAGTACCTCGAGCTGAGCAACCCTGTTCCGGTGTCCGTTCCCGGCAAGATCGAAGTGGTCGAGCTGTTCTGGTACGGCTGCCCTCATTGCTATCACTTCGAGCCGGTGATCAACCCTTGGGTTGAAAAACTGCCGAAGGACGTCAACTTCAAACGCGTGCCTGCGATGTTCGGCGGTGCATGGGACGCCCACGGCCAAATGTTCCTGACCCTCGAAGCCATGGGCGTCGAGCACAAGGTTCACGCGGCGGTGTTCGATGCCATTCAGAACCAGCGCAAGCGCCTGACCGATCCCCAGGACATGGCTGACTTCCTCGCCACCCAGGGCGTCGACAAGGACAAGTTCCTCGCCACCTTCAACTCGTTCGCCATCAAGGGCCAGGTCAACCAGGCCAAGGAGCTGGCGAAAAAGTACGAAATCACTGGCGTACCTAGCATGGTGGTCAATGGCAAGTACCGTTTTGACCTCGGCACAGCTCAAGGTCCGGAAGGTGTGCTGAATGTCGCCGACCAGTTGATCGACAAGGAGCGCGCCGCTAAGTAAGCGGCGAACCCATGCCCCGCTTCAGAACCGCGCGAGGGGTTGGCCTGCACCAGCCGCAGGTCAACGAGCATCATCTGCAGGCCAATGGCCTGCCGGAAGATGGTCGCCTGCGGCTGCTCAGCTTCAATATCCAGGTCGGCATAAGTACCGAGCGCTATCGGCACTACCTGACCCGCAGCTGGCAGCATCTGCTGCCGCACACCGGGCGCGCCGGCAATCTGCAGAAAATCGGCGACCTGCTCAATGATTTCGACCTGGTGGCCTTGCAGGAAGTAGATGGCGGCAGCCTTCGTTCTGGTTACGTCAATCAGGTGGAGCACCTGGCCCAGTTGGGGGGCTTCCCTTACTGGTACCAACAGCTCAACCGCAACCTTGGGCATTTCGCCCAGCACAGCAATGGCGTACTCAGCCGCCTCAAGCCGCATCTGCTGGAAGATCACCCTCTGCCCGGTCCCTCCGGCCGCGGTGCGATCCTGGTGCGCTTCGGTGAAGGCGAGGACGCGCTGATCGTGGTCATGATGCATCTTGCGCTTGGTGCCAGGACCCGCGCTCGCCAGCTTGCCTACATCCGTGAACTGATCGGTGGATACCGCCATCAGGTCCTGATGGGCGACATGAACACCCATGCCAACGACCTGCTCGACCATTCTCCATTGCGTGATCTGGGCCTGATTGCACCTCAGGTCGAAGCCACCTTTCCCAGCTGGCGCCCGCAGCGGTGCCTGGACCACATCCTGCTCAGCCCTAGCCTGACCCTGGAGCGGGTCGAGGTGCTGGCCCAACCTATTTCCGATCATCTTCCGGTCGCAGTAGAGATCCGATTGCCTGATGCATTGACTGTGGATACGCTTCCGGCCCTGAGCTAGATCAGCAAAAGGCTATTGGAGCACTCAAGAGTTCCAGCCGTGCGCCGACAGCGTGTAACCATAGCCCACCGATGCATCACCCGTTGCGGATCCAGGCATGACCGAAGAAGCCGAGCGCTGGAAAGAAAAATACCTTAAAAGCATCGAACAGCAGGAAAAGCTGGAGCGGCGATGGGCAGCGCGGCTTGACCTGCTGCGTCGAGGCCTGGTGCGCAGTACCCTGGCCGCTGAAGGCAGCGACAAGGCGGTGGACCAATGCATGAAGGAAATGCGTGAGGTCATTCGCAGCGACAATATGGATGCCGGGCTTGCCGGGTTGATCCCCCGTCTTGAAAAGGCCGTGCTCGACTCCGAGCAACGCCGCGAAACCCGCATGAACCAGGTCAGCGATGCGCTGACCGCGCTCGTGACGCAGCTGCAAGGCCTGCCGTTGTCTGGTGATGTATCGCGATCGCTCAAGAAACTGGCGAAGAAACTCGACGGCGGCGTCAGCCAGTCGCGCGAGTTGCCGCCGCTGCTCGGAGAGCTGAGCGGGTTGCAGGGGCGGGCGCTGTCATCGTTGAACAGGCCGGATGAGGATGCCAGGCCGGGCTTTTTGCAGCGCTTGTTCGGCAACCGCGAGAGCGAACCGCGGGGTGACAACTCTTTAGAGCCGGCGGCCCCTTCTGCAATCGCTGCGCCTGAACTGCAGCCATTGCCGGACGGTCCGGTGCTGGTGGATCTACCACCCCGGGATATCGACGAGCTGCAGCCGTTGGTAGCACCTGAGGTTCATAACCCAGTGCCTGTGGTGCCTGAAACGCCTGTTGCCGCACCGCCCGTTCCAGGCGAGCCTGAGCCGCACGCACAGGAGCCGGTCGAGGTTGCACCCGTCTGTGCTGAGCAACCGCAGCGCATCGAGGGCGCTCGAACCGAGCTGCCAATACAGGTCGATGAGCCACAAGCGCTCAAGCCCCTGGAAGAAACCTTCGGCGAAGACGGACCCTATTCACTCCCTGATGCAGTCGAGCCGCCTTACAGTCAGGTTGCCGCGCATATCGAGCAAACCCTGATCGGCCTGCTCGATGACCTCAGCCTACCCGAACGCCACAAAGCCCAGGCACTGGAAATGCGCGAGCGCGTGGCACGGGGGCTGAACTGGTATGAGCTGATCCCGGTGCTCGATGACCTGGCCGTGCTCATGCTGGCGATCACCGACAGCGGGCAGCACGAATTCGAGACTTACCTGCAGCAGCTCAATGAGCGTCTCGAGAGCTTCCAGAGCCACCTTCATGAAGCCAGTGCCGGTCATGCCGACAACAGTTCTGCTGCACGCGAGCTTGACAGCCAGCTGCGTGAACAGGTCGATGGCCTGCAAAGCAGCGTGCAAGGGGCGGTCGATGTGGACAGCCTCAAGCACATTCTCGAGAACCGCCTGGAAGGGCTGCTGGTCACAATGGATGAGCATCAGCATGAGCGTGACCGCCGCGAACAGGAGCTGGCCGGGCGCCTTCAGGGCTTAGCCGAGCGCGTCGCGAACATGGAGCAGGAGGCCCTCGGCTACCGCGAACACCTTGAGGAAACGCGGCAGAAGGCATTGATCGACCCGCTGACCGGGCTGCCCAATCGCGCGGCCTGGAGCGAGCAGGTAGAGCGCGAAATGCAGGCCTGGCAGGAGAACGGCGGCCACTTGGCGATGGCGATTCTCGACCTGGACCATTTCAAGCGCATCAATGACAGCTATGGCCATCTGGCGGGCGACAAGGTACTGAAGATCGTCGCTGACCAGTTGCGCAAGCGCTTGCGGCCGCGCGATTTCATCGCCCGTTTCGGTGGCGAGGAGTTCGTACTGTTGCTGGCGCAGACGTCACCCACCGTAGCTGCGCAAGTGGCCGAGGTGCTGCGTGCCGCGATCGAAGCGTGTCCGTTCCATTTCAAGGGCGAACGGGTGGTTATCACCGCCTCCATCGGTTTGAGCGCATTCCGCTCGGGTGAGCGCGATGATCAGGTGCTAAAGCGTGCTGATGCGGCGCTGTACCGGGCCAAGGACCTGGGCCGTAATCGGGTGGAACAAAGCTGAGCGGGTGAGCCGGGTGCGCATACGTTATGCTAACGCGTCACTGGCTAATCACCCTGGCTTCTTCCATGAAAGCGTTGCTCATTGCATTTTTGCTGATCGTTCTGGCCGGTTGTTCGACCGGCCTGCGTATCGACCGCAGCCACCCCTCGGCCAACCATGACAACCGCATCCAGTTCGTTGTGCTGCATTACACCAATGCCTCGCTGGAGCGTTCGCTGGCACTGCTTACCCATGGCGAGGTCAGCAGCCACTACTTGATCGGAGATGGCCCGGCCACGGTTTACCAACTGGTCGATGAAAGCCGTCGTGCCTGGCATGCCGGGGACAGCCAATGGCAGGGGCGAACCTGGTTGAACTCGAGCTCGATCGGCATCGAGATCGTCAACCCAGGCTTTGACACCACGCCCAACGGGCGAGTCTGGTACCCCTACAGCGAAGCGCAAATTCAGTCTCTGATCGCGCTGCTCACGGATATCGTCAAACGTAACAACATCGACCCTCGCCATATCATTGGCCACAGTGATATCGCACCCTTGCGCAAACTGGACCCGGGGCCGCTGTTCCCATGGAAGCGTCTGGCCGATGCGGGGCTTGGGGTTTGGCCAGAGCCTAATGCCGTGGCGCGCCAGCAGGCGTATTTCAACGTCAATCCGCCGAGCATAGGTTGGTACCAGCAAGAGCTGGCGCGCTTCGGCTACGCCATCGAACAGACCGGGCAGCTCGATGTCGCTACCCGCCATGTCATTGCGGCGTTCCAGATGCGTTTCCGGCCACAGCGCTTCGACGGCATGCCCGATGCGCAGACAGCTGCCATGCTTCAAGTACTCAACCGGATGCGCTGATCCTCCGCGCACCCTTGGGCTCCGCCAAACGGCCAAGCCAACACGCCATTCAGTTGCTATACCCTGTATATCAACTGGATGCTGCCCATGTCGGCTCTGATAACTGCGTTGCGCCAATTTTTTTACCGTCCCTGGATGCTGGCCTCCCTGGCAGCGTTGGCCAGCGCTGCGGTGTTGCTGACTGCTAGTATCGGTATTGCGCTGCAGCAGATGAAGCAGAGCGAGAGTGCGCAGATGAATGCTCAGGGCGAGCGTTTTCTTGATCGCCTCGAGCAAGTTTTCGGTCAACTGCGTGAAGGGGTCGATGACCTGCAGGCGCAGCCTTTGCGCGGCTGCAACCCGGCGATGCTGGCGTTGTTGCAGCAAGTTGGGCTGGGCTCGCGTTTCATTTATGAGGCGGCATACGTAGACGTCAATGTCGCCTGCTCCAACCGCGGCGGGGCACGGGCTTTCGTGCCCACGCGGGCTCCGGACATCCAGGGCCCGACCTACAGCTATTGGCTCAATACCACCACCGAACCCAACGAAAACCTTGCGGCGTTGATGCTTGCACGGGGCAACTTCCTGGTCTCGACGTCGCGCGGGCATTTGACCGACGTGGTTGACCTGCCGCCCGGAGGAAGCCTGTTGGTGGTGCTGGACAATGGCACCAGAGCGATACCAGTACTGGGGCCGCCACAAGTCTGGCCGCCAGCTGAGCATTGGCCGCCACCCAGCGGCAATTCGTTGTTCGAGCTGCACGACCGCCTTGTCTATCGCATGCTGACCAAATCGCCCGATTACCAGCTTGTGCTGATCGCACCGCGTGCCAGCCTGCCATTGAGGATGAACGGCATGCTCTGGCTGCTGTTCCCCGGTAGTGTTCTGGCTGCCTGTTGTATCGGCTGGCTGGTACTGCAGCTGATCCTGCAAAGGCGTTCCATGAGCTCAGAGTTGCAGAACGCTTTACGCCGCGGTGAACTGCAGGTGCTCTATCAGCCGATCATCGAGCTCGACAGCCGCCGCTGCGTGGGCGCTGAGGCGCTGGTACGCTGGCGGCGCCCTGACGGGACCCTTACCAGCCCGGACCTGTTCATTCCGCTGGCCGAAAATACCGGGCAGATTCGCCAGATCACTGATTTCGTGCTGCAACGGGTGCTTGAGCAACTTGGCCAGTTGCTGCGTTCGCACCGCAACCTTTACATCTCGGTGAACCTGGCCGCCTGTGATGTGATGGTCCCGCGCATTGGCCGGGTGGCGGCACGGTTGCTGGCACTGCACAGGGTGGCTGCCAGCCAGATTGCCTTCGAGGTTACCGAGCGGGGACTGATCGATGTGGTGGTGGCCCGTGACAACCTGCAGGCGCTTCGTGCGGTGGGGCATCAGGTATTGATCGATGACTTCGGTACTGGCTACTGCAGCCTGGCTTATCTGCAGACCTTGCCGGTGGACTGCCTGAAAATCGACAAGGCCTTCATCGACGCGCTCGGGCATGACGCCGCCAGCAGTGGGGTGGCGCCTCATATCATTCGCATGGCCCATGACCTTCATCTACGGGTGATAGCCGAAGGCATAGAGTGCGAGGCCCAGGCGGTGTTGCTCAACAGTGAGGGCGTCAATTATGGCCAGGGCTGGCTGTTCGCCCATCCGCTTAATGCCCGGCAGTTCGTCGAGTTGGTGACGCGAGGGCGGCAGGTCCGGAGGCCGCGGATAGATGATGAACCTTGAACGTACTTGCGGTGGCCGGCAAGGCGTTGTCCTCAACGACCTTTGCAGGTCAAGAACTCAGACCGGAAGAGCCATGTAGAACTGGGTCCCTTGCCCAGGCCGGGAGAAGACGCCCATGCGGCCGCCGTGCAATTGCACGATTTCCTTGCACAATGCCAGGCCCAGCCCGGCCCCGCCCTTCTTGCGCCCGACCTGTACAAAGGGTTCGAAAATCCGCCCCTGCTGTCCGTAGGCAATGCCTTCGCCATTGTCCTCGACACTGATGATGACGCGTTCTGCGTGGCGTCGCGCATGTAGACGGATTCGCCCCCCGCTGCCGGTATGCCGAATGGCGTTGTGCAGCAGGTTGTCGAGCACGCGATCCAGTTGGGCGATGTCGGCCTGGATCCGAGGCAGCGGTGGTTCCAGCGCCTTGATCAGCTCGATCTGCTTGACTGATGCCTGCTCGCTGAACCGTACCTGGGCACGTTCGAGCAGTTCGTCGATGGCGCAGGGGGCGAGTTCGAGTTTTTGCAGCCCGCTCTGGTAGCGAGAGAAATTCAACAGGTCGTTGATAAGCTGGGTCAGGCGTTGCATTTCCTCGCCGATGGTCTCCAACAGGTCATTCTCACGCGCCTGCGGTGGAAACTTCACGCGCTCTCGCAGCAGGCCGAAGGCCATGTGCATGCCGGTGACCGGCGTACGCAGTTCGTGGGAGGCGCGTAGTACGAACTCACTACGCACACGCTCGAAAGCGCGCTGCTCGGTCACATCGTGCAGCACCATCACGGCACCGAGAATCGGTCCTTGCGGGTGGCTGACCGGGGTCAGGCTGTAGGACAGCAGGCGTGATTCTTCATCAACCTCGATACTCAGGTCCTCAGGTGGGCGGTCCAGGCTACCTCCGCGCAGCACCTGGCGCAGCTGTTGCTCCAGCTCTGGGCGCTGCAGTGCCTCTGCCAAGGGGCTGCCCAGGCGGTTGTTGCTCCAGCCGAGCTGGCGCTGGGCGACCGGGTTGAGATGCTCCAGGTGGCCTTGGCGGTCGATGATCAGCAGGCCATCGTCGATGCTGTCGAGCACAGCCTGCAGGCGTTGTTGGCCGGCCAGCAGTTCATCGACGTTGGTTTCCTGGTGCTTGCGCAGCGCCTCGGCCATCAGCCCGAAGCGGCGGGTCAGCTGGTTGACTTCTATGGCTTGACTGACGGGTAACGTGACATCGAAGTTACCTTGGCCGAGTTGATCTGCAGCTTTGGCCAGGGCTTCGATGGGTTGCCCGAAGCGGCGGGCGATGTTGTGAGCGGTAAAGAAGCCGAGCATCAGCACCACCAAGCCCGTCAGGCCGAGTACACCACTGACCAGTAAAGCGCGGTCGCGGGACAGTTGTTCGCTGCGAGTGATGTAATCGATGGCAAGCTTGTGCGAATCGATCAGATCGGTGCGCACTTGGTTGAACGCGGCGCCCAGTGGCTGGTCGGCACCCATGCTGTTTGCCGGTGCAGGGCTTTGGCGATAGGCACTCAGGAAGGTTTGATAGTTGCTGCTGGCCTTGCTGAAGCCGGTACGTTCACCGCCTTGGGCGAGCCCTTGGTCAAGTAGGTCCTGGAAATTCTCTTGCAGCGCTCGCAGGCTCTGAGGCGAAGTTTGCGCATCGAGGATGAGCATCAGTTGCTCGCCCAGGTTCTGCCGTAGCTTCAAGCCTATTTCCAGAACATGGGTGGTATTGCGCACCGACGCTTGCTGCGAGGCAGTCATTTGCAAGACGCTGACCAAGCCTAGCATCAGCCCCAGCAGAGCGACTGTGATCAGCGCTGAAATGCTGAGGAAGAGGCGCGTACGCAGCTTCATTGGCCATCTCATAGGTTGTACTGCTTACGCTTGCGGTACAGGGTCGAGGCATCGATACCCAAGGTCTTGGCGGCCTGGTCCAGAGTGTCACTGGCTGCCAGCACGGCGCCAATGTGGGCACGCTCCAGTTCATCCAGGCTCAGGGCCGCACCGACCCGGGGAGCGCTGCCGGCAGGTTGCTCGCCCATACCCAGATGGATGATTTCCACGCGCTCCTGTGGGCAGATGATGCTGGCGCGCTCGACCACGTTGCGCAGTTCGCGAATATTTCCCGGCCAGCGGTAATTGAGCAGTGCGGCGCGGGCTTCGTCGCTGAAGCCGCGGGCAGGACGCGCGTATTCCTTGACGAAACGGGCGAGGAAGCGATCGGCCAGGGTAAGGATGTCCTCACTGCGCTCGCGCAGGGGCGGCAGGTGCAGGGTGATGACGTTCAGGCGGTAGAGCAGGTCTTCACGGAAGCGGCTTTCGCGGACCATTTCTTCCAGGTTCAGGTTGGTCGCCGCGAGGATGCGCACATCGGCGCGTCGGGTGACTGGGTCGCCTACCCGCTCATACTCTTTATCCTGGATGAAACGCAGTAGCTTGGGTTGCAATGTCAGGGGGAAATCGCCGATCTCGTCGAGGAACAGCGTGCCGCCATCGGCTTGGTTGACGCGGCCGAGTGTGCTTTCACTGGCGCCAGTGAATGCGCCGCGGGTGTGGCCGAACAACTCGCTCTCCATCAACTCGGCGTTCAGCGACGGGCAGTTGATGGTGACGCAGGCCTTGCGTGCACGCTTGCTCCAGCTGTGAATGGCGCGTGCCAGTTCGCCCTTGCCGGTCCCTGATTCGCCAAGAATGAGGATGTTGGCGTCGGTGGTTGCCACCTGACGTGCGGTTTCCAGCACGGCCATCATTGCCGGGCTATGCGAGTCCAGGCCGTCCTTGGGCTTGCGCACTTCACCTTCGAGCGCCTCCAGGCGTGCCGACAATTGGCGGACTTCCAGCTGTTTGGCGGTAGCCAGACGCAACTGGTCCGGGCTGCAGGGTTTGACCAGGTAGTCGGCTGCGCCGGCCTGGATCGCATCGACCGCAGTGTCGATGGCCGAATGCGCAGTGACGATCACCACCCGCATCCACGGTGCCTGGATGCGCATCTGTGCCAGCACGTCCAGGCCGTTGTCTTCACCCAGACGCAGGTCGAGGAAGCACAGGTCGAACACCTGGCGCTGGAGCAAGGCTTCGGCCTGCGCGGCACTGTTGGCTGTGGCCACGCTGTAGCCCTCATCTTCGAGGCAGTAGCGGAAGGTGCGCAGGATCGCGGACTCGTCATCCACAAGCAGAATACGGCCTTGGTTGTCCTGGGCTGATTCCATTTCCAGCGCTCCTTTGGGAAAGATCTTCATTTAGTGTGGGAAAAATCGGGCAAGTTGCATGGTCAATTCTGAAGGATTCTGTCCTATGCATGCTAGCCAATGGCCAAAGAATGCCGTGAACCCGCGATATCTCAATGCTTGCCTTAGAGCATTGAGGTGGCACATTGGTTGCGACGATTTGTGGATTTAGCCTACAGAAGGAGTGCGGTCATGCCTTTTACCACTCGAATGGTTGTGTTGACGGCCAGCCTGTTGTCCATTTGCAGCCCAGCGTTTGCCGACCCTGTTCAGGATGCACGCCTGGAGGGCTCCCTACAGACGGCGCTGGCGCTCAATCGCATGCTCAACCCGTTTCGCATTGAGGTCGAGGTGGATGGAAAGCGGGCACGCCTGACGGGTGAGGTCGAGAATGAGGTTGAGCGTCAGCTGGCCGAACACGTCGCACAGGCGACTCGAGGCATCGAGCAGGTCGATAACCAGTTGCAGGTCAACGCCGGTCTGGTCGAGCGCCCGCTCGAATTGCGGGCTTACGCTCAGCGTCTTGAGGATGCCACCCTGGCTGCCGTCATCCGTGCGCGTCTGCTGTGGAGCCGTACGACGCAGAAGGCGCCTATCGAGGTACAGAGCAGTGAAGGTGTGATCACCCTGCGCGGCAAGGTCGACAGCGCTGAAGCCAAGGAACTGGCTGGGGTGGTGGCGCGGACCACTGACGGTGTGCATCTGGTCAACAACCTGGTCAGTCTGGATTCCGCAGCCATGGCCCAGGCTCGCGAAACGCCAGTGGGCGTGTCCACCGGGCCGCAGCCAAGTGACAGTTGGGTGATCGACAAGATCCAGAACAGCTTCCGTTTCAGCCGCAACCTTGATGGCCTGAACATCAAGGTGGCCAGTGAGGGCGGCATGGTGCGGCTGTCGGGTGAGGTGGTCAGCAGCGAGCAGAAAACCATCGCCGTTGAGATCGCGCGGCAAATCATTGGGGTACGTGGGGTGGATGCCGATCTGCTCAAGGTGGCGACCAAGGTTGAAGGATGAATCGTGCAATACGCACGACGCTAAGGCGGGCATCGTGCAGGATACGTCCTCAGGCCCAATCATATGATTGCCTAAGTGACTGATTTATAAAGAATTATTAGAAATCGAACGGCTGGCACGCAGGCTGCAATTACCTGTTCAGGTTTGAATAGAAAAATTACAGCAGGAGAAGCCGGCATGAACCGCCAATCCGTCAACCGTTCGCAGATCGCCGCACTGCCACTGCGCCAGTTCCTGATATTGGGTATGGCGTTGCTGCTGGCTTTGGCCGCAGGCCTTTTTTACTACAGCTGGCAGACCGCGCGACTCACTGAACAGGTTGCGGCGCAGACTGCGCTGCTGGCGCAGATCCAGGCGACACGTGCCAACACATTGGTGAGGGCAGCCCAAAAGCTGCCTTCGGCCAACCCCTCGCCGGCCACAGTTGAAAAAGTCGTGCCCCAGCAACGCTGGGTGTTCTAAGGCGCTGCGGTTTCGACACCGACCGGATCGATTTCAGAAAAAGAAAGGAGAAGCATCATGCTGAGTTGGGCTATCACTTTCCTCATCATCGCCATTGTCGCCGCCGTACTCGGCTTCGGTGGTATCGCCGGCGCTGCCACGGGTATCGCGAAGATCCTGTTCATTGTCTTCCTGGTCCTGTTCGTAGCCTCCTTCTTCTTTGGACGTGGTCGAGGTTGAAGATGAGCAGGAAGCTTTGCAACGCCGTAGCTGCCGCTCTGCTGTTGGGTGGTAGCGCAGCGGCGATGGCGGCCAATGATGGCCAGGTCAGCGCCGACAACTTGCTCGGCTCTGACCCTGAGTACCGGGAAACCTGGCAGGACGCGATCAAAGGCGAGGAACGCCTGCCCGACTGGGTGATGAACCTTACGGGCAGTGCGCAGGAGCAGATGTCCGCAGTGACCGAGGATGGTGATAAATACCTGGTCGGCCCGCTGTGTGAATCGAAGGACAAATGCACCTATAAACGCCTGATCGTAGCGTTCAGCTGGGACAAGGATGACGCCTACGGGATGCTGGTTGAGGTACCCGAGGGCCTGCCGAGTGACAAGGCTCCAACCCGCCATGCGCAGTATCGTTGGCTGGGTGAGCCGGACGAAGGCATGCAGGCGATGCTGAAGGAGCAGCTCAAGCGTGACCCGAACTGGTACTGAGTGTCACGGACGATAGGTCGCGCACTGTCACGTAATAGACGCGGAACCTTTCTATAGTTCTCGCTTCTATGATGCGCCGCCCCGAGGAGGGGCTGCACATGACCAAGGGGCCGGGCTGTTCTGATTGTTGCAGGATCGGAGTGGCCTAGGGGTACAGGGAGTACCTCCAGCAATGGGCCGGGTCAGGCAAGGCAATATCGGAGGTTCAGGTCAGGGAGTGATTTTTCCCACAGAAACCTGGCCTGGCTTCCGAGATGCCATCTTCGTTTCCACGTCTTGCTTTCAGCTTTTTCTTGCTGAGACACATTTTGTCTTGACCGCACATCAATTTTTTTTCGTCCAGCCCTGTCGTGGCTAAGTGTCATTTCGGCCATTCGGATTGTCGAACAGGCCATCAATTCCTTCTTCTGCATACTGCCAAATCAGCCGAGATCTGGCGGTTTGGTCTTGTTCGGGTTTCCGAACGTTATAAATCAATGACTTGCGTATGCCCCATTTTGACGCATTGCTGTATGCCGAATCGGTATGGGGCATGCGCTTCCGGCATTAGATTTCGTCCTTGCCCATCGCAATAGTTGCCGCCTTTTCGCTGGCCCGAGCGCCCTGTCGCTCGCTTGCGGTGTCCTTACATGAGGCCTCCGGACGGAAGCTGTACGATGCCCGTGACGTTGCCAACGGCTCTGTTACGTGCTTTTCCGGTCGGTGCCCGTGATCACTAGAACAAAGGGTAAAGACATGAAGAAGGCAAAACTGAGCCTCGCCTGGCAGATCGTCATCGGTCTGGTCCTGGGCGTTGCAATCGGCGCGCTACTGAATCATTTCAGTGCAGAAAAGGCATGGTGGATCAGCAACGTTCTCCAGCCCGCCGGTGACATCTTCATTCGCCTGATCAAGATGATCGTCGTCCCGATCGTGATTTCGTCGCTGATCGTGGGCATCGCCGGGGTTGGCGACGCGAAGAAACTGGGCAGCATCGGCCTGAAGACCATCATCTACTTCGAGGTGGTGACGACCATCGCCATCGTTGTCGGCCTGGTCCTGGCAAATCTGTTCCACCCGGGCGCCGGCATCGACATGAGCACCCTGGGCACCGTGGACATCTCCAAGTACCAGGCGACCGCCGCCGAGGTGCAGCATGAGCATGCGTTCATCGAGACCCTGCTGAACCTGATCCCGTCGAACATCTTCGCGGCGCTGATGCGTGGCGAGATGCTGCCGATCATCTTCTTCTCGGTGCTCTTCGGCCTGGGCCTGTCGAGCCTGCAGGCAGACCTGCGTGAACCACTGGTGCGTACGTTCCAGGGCGTGTCGGAGACCATGTTCAAGGTCACCCACATGATCATGAACTACGCCCCGATCGGCGTATTCGCACTGATCGCCGTGACGGTCGCCAACTTCGGCTTCAGCTCGCTGCTGCCTCTGGCCAAGCTGGTGCTGCTGGTGTACTTCGCCATCGCCTTCTTCGCCTTCATGGTGCTGGGCCTTGTAGCCCGCCTGTTCGGCTTCTCGGTAATCAAGATCATGCGCATCATGAAAGATGAGCTGATCCTGGCTTACTCCACTTCCAGCTCCGAGACCGTGCTGCCGCGCGTCATCGAGAAGATGGAAAAGTACGGTGCACCGAAGTCGATCTGCTCGTTCGTGGTACCGACCGGTTACTCGTTCAACCTCGACGGCTCGACCCTGTACCAGAGCATCGCGGCGATCTTCATCGCCCAGCTGTACGGCATTGACCTGTCCTGGAGCCAGCAATTGCTGCTGGTGCTGACCCTGATGGTGACCTCCAAGGGTATTGCCGGTGTGCCGGGCGTATCGTTCGTGGTCCTGCTGGCAACTTTGGGCAGCGTAGGCATTCCGCTGGAAGGCCTGGCCTTCATCGCGGGGGTCGACCGGATCATGGACATGGCGCGTACCGCTCTGAACGTGGTCGGCAATGCCTTGGCTGCCCTGGTGATCGCTCGTTGGGAAGGCATGTACGACGCCGCCAAGGGCGAGCAGTACTACGCCTCGCTGATTGCGGACAAGAAGGAAGCGGCGCTGGTTGGCGAGACCGCCAAGCGCTGAACCTGACGCGTTGAACATTGAGCCCCGATTCATTCGGGGCTTTTTGCTATGTGTAGGGATCATATCGCCGGCGAACCGGCGAAATGGCCAGAGCAGGCTAAAGCAGCCGTTGGTGCGTTATCATTCAGGCACTTTTCTGGGGGAACACACGGATGCTCAATGGCCTTTGGCTTGGCTTTTTCCTGGTGGCGGCCGTATCGGCCCTGGCCCAATGGCTGGTCGGCGGCAATGCCGGCATTTTCGCCGCGATGGTCGAGAGCATCTTCGCCATGGCCAAGCTGTCGGTCGAGGTCATGATCCTGCTGTTCGGCACCCTTACCCTCTGGCTGGGTTTCCTCAAGATCGCGGAAAAGGCCGGTATCGTGGAATGGCTGGCCAAAGTGCTCGGCCCGCTGTTCGCCCGGCTGATGCCGCAAGTGCCGCCCGGCCACCCGGCACTGGGCCTCATCACCATGAACTTTGCTGCCAACGGTCTGGGCCTGGACAACGCCGCTACTCCGATCGGCCTGAAAGCCATGCGCGCCCTGCAGGAGCTCAACCCCAGCAGCACTACCGCGAGCAACGCGCAGATCCTGTTTCTGGTGCTCAATGCCTCATCGCTGACTCTGCTGCCGGTGACCATCTTCATGTACCGCGCCCAGCAGGGCGCTACTGACCCGACCCTGGTGTTCCTGCCGATCCTCCTGGCGACCAGCGTTTCGACCCTGGTCGGTCTGCTATCGGTGGCGGTGATGCAGCGCTTGCGCCTGTGGGACCCTGTGGTGCTGGCCTATATGATCCCGGGTGCTCTGCTGCTGGGCGGCTTCATGGCTTTCCTCGGTACCCTGTCGGCTGCTGCGCTCGCCAGCCTGTCGTCTGTCCTCGGCAACCTCACGCTGTTTGGTGTGATCATGCTGTTCCTGGTAATCGGTGCGCTGAAGCGGGTGAAGGTGTATGAAGCCTTTGTCGAAGGCGCCAAGGAAGGGTTCGACGTGGCCAAGAGCCTGCTGCCCTACCTGGTGGCCATGCTGGTGGCCGTTGGTGTGCTGCGCGCCTCCGGGGCCCTTGAGCTGGCATTGGATGGCATTCGTCACGCGGTGAGTTGGATGGGTATGGACACCCGCTTCGTCGAGGGCCTGCCGACCGCATTGGTCAAGCCGTTCTCCGGCAGTGCGGCGCGGGCGATGCTGATCGAGACCATGCAGACCCATGGTGTGGACAGTTTCCCGGCACTTGTAGCCGCTACCGTTCAGGGCAGCACCGAAACCACGTTCTACGTGCTGGCGGTATATTTCGGTGCTGTCGGCATCCAGCGCGTACGCCATGCAGTAGGGTGCGCCTTGCTGGCCGAACTGTCCGGTGTCATTGCTGCCATCCTGGTCTGCTACTGGTTCTTTGCCTGAGCCTGAGCACTTTGCGCCACGGTCCAGTTCACCACCTGCGCGGCGAGTTGATCGTTGGCCACGCCGAAGCCGGCCACCACGGCCGAAACCTGCGTATCTACCAGCGGCTGACGCACCTCGAAACGCTTGCTGGCAAGGATTCGCTGGCTGCGCCCCTGAACCAGACGCGCGTCATAGCGGATCACTACCTCCACCGTACCGGTTGGCCGGTACTCGCTCTGAAACGCCTGCAGTTCACCGGCCAGTTCATAGTCGGCCTGTAGGTTGCTGTCGTCGGCGCTCAGACGCTGTACACGCCCGTCGCGCTGGAAGCCATCGAGCAGGCGGTTGCGTAACAGCAACGGCACCGGGTCGCTCCAGCGGGCGCCTTTGTAGCTGCTGACCACGTCGCCCTTGGGGATCACAGCGATGCGTGGCCCGGCCAGCACTTCGCTTGCCAGCGGCTTGTTCAAGCGTAACGACCATGGCACCGGGGTCGCGCTGTGGCTGGCTTGGTTGACCGGTAGCCGGTAGATATCCACAGGCTCGCTCTGGGGCAGGATCGAGCAGGCGGCAGACAGGCTCAGCGCGGCCGTCAAGGCCAGCAGGCGCAGCGACAGCTTCATGGCTGGAACTCCTTGATATTGTCGCGGCCAAGCAGGTAGCCGCTCGGGTCGGCTTCCAGGCGTCGGGAAATGCCCTTGAGTGAGTTGAGGGTTTCACGCAGTTCGCGGATGGCCGGTGTCAGCTGGTTGAGGCCTTGCGCGCCGTCGTCGATGGACTGGCGGTTGTCATTGAGCAGGCTGTTGATGGTCGCAGTGCTGGCGGCCAGCGATTGCATGGCCTGCTCGGCGCTGCCGATGGCCTGTTTGCCCTGGGTGCCGAGCAGGCTGTTGGCATTGCGCATCAGCGCTTGGGTTTCGGCCAGCGTGGCGTTGGCCTGTTTGCCGACCTGGGCCAGCTGCTCTATGGCCTGGGAAATGCCGCCTTTGTGGTTGGCGAACGCACTGGTGGTCTGTTCCAGATTGGCCAGGGTGTTGCTCAGGCGGTCGATATTGTTTTCCGAGAACATCTGGTTCGCATTGTGCAGCAGCAGGTTGATGTTGGTGACCAGGTCGCTGCTGTCATTGAGTAGCTGCGAGATGGGGGAGGGCGAGGCGATTATCACTGGCAACTTGCCGTCCTTGCCCTTGAGCTCTGGGCTTTTCGGAGTGCCGCCGCTGAGCTGGATGAATGAGTTGCCAGTGACGCCGGCGAGGGTCAGTTTCGCCTGGGTGTCTTCCTTGACCGGCGTATCGCCGCTCAGACGAACCCGGGCCAGCACCCGGCGCGGATCCTTGGGGTCCAGGCGCAGGCTGGTCACGTCACCGACCTTGATGCCGTTGTATTGCACGGGGCTGCCGCGGGACAGCCCGGACACGGCTTCGTTGAAGATCACTTCGTAGTCCTTGAAGGCGTCGTCGACGCTGGACTTGGTCAGCCACAGGCCAAACAGCATGGCACCGGCCACCACCAGCACGGTGACCAGGCCGATGAGGACGTGATGAGCTCGGGTTTCCATCGTTCAGCGCTCCTGCCCGGCACGGTTGGCGGCCTGTTCAGCCGCCCGCCCGCGTGGGCCGTGAAAGTAATCGTGAATCCACGGGTCGTTGGTCTGTTCGACTTGGGCCAGCGGGCCTGCCACCAGCACTTTCTTCTGCGACAGCACCGCAATGCGGTCAGTGATGGTGTAGAGCGTGTCCAGATCGTGGGTGATGAGGAACACGCTCAGGCCCAAGGCGTCGCGCAGGGTGAGGATCAGTTGGTCGAAGGCGGCGGCGCCGATCGGGTCGAGGCCGGCAGTGGGTTCGTCAAGGAACAGGATGTCCGGGTCCAGGGCCAGTGCGCGGGCAAGTGCGGCGCGCTTGATCATGCCGCCAGACAGTGAAGAGGGGTACTTGTCTGCGGCTGAAATCGGCAGGCCGGCCAAGGCTAGCTTCACCCCGGCCAGATGTTCTGCATCGGCGCGCGACAGGCCTGCATGCTCGATCAGTGGTAACGCGACGTTCTCGGTGACGGTCAGCGAGGAGAACAGCGCACCCTTCTGGAACAACACGCCAAAGCGTCGTTCGACCAATGAGCGTTGCTCTTCATGCAGGCCGGCCAGGTTCTGGCCAAACACCTTGATCTGGCCTTCGTTCGGCAGCCTTAGCCCAATGATGCTGCGCAGCAGCACCGACTTGCCGCTACCCGATCCGCCAACCACGGCCAGGATTTCACCACGGTAAAGGTCCAGATCGAGGTTCTCGTGCACGCTCTGGCTGCCGAAGCGGTTGCAGATGCCCCGCGCCTGGATCACTGCTTCCGGGGCACTCACCAGCCCATCTCCATGCAGAACAGCGCAGCCACTGCATCGAGCACGATGACCACGAAGATCGACTGAACCACGCTGGAGGTGGTGTGGGCGCCTACCGACTCAGCGCTGCCGCTGACCTTGAAGCCTTCCAGGCAGCCAATGGCCGCGATCAGGAAGGCAAAGAAGGGGGCCTTGGCCAAGCCGACGAGAAAGTGCTGCACGCCAATATCGCTTTGCAGCAGCGAGAGGAACATGGCCGGCGAAATATCCAGTGAAAGCGCGCAGACCACAGCACCGCCGACGATGCCGCAGATCATCGCGACGAAGGTCAGCAGCGGCAGTGAGATCAGCAGTGCCAAGACCCGGGGTACGACCAGCAGTTCGATCGGGTTCAGGCCCAGGGTACGGATGGCGTCGATTTCTTCGTTGGCCTTCATCGAGCCGATCTGCGCAGTGAAGGCACTGGCTGTGCGGCCGGCCATCAGGATGGCGGTCAGCAATACGGCAAATTCGCGCAGGAACGAGAACGCCACCAGGTCGACGGTGAACACGGTTGCGCCGAAATCGGCCAGCACGGTCGCCCCGAGGAAGGCGACCACCGCGCCCACCAGAAACGTCAGCAATGCGACGATAGGCGCTGCGTCCAGGCCGGTCTGCTCGATATGCGAGACAACCGGGGTGAGGCGCCAGCGATGCGGTTGCAAGGCCCGGCGCAGCAGGGTCTCGAGGATCAGGCCGATGAAGCCGAGCAACTGCAGGGTGTCTTGCCACAATGTATTGACCGCGCGGCCGATGCGCTCCAGCAGCAGGATCAAGACATGGCGCTCGGGTTCCTTTACCGGGATGCAGTAGTCTTGAACCGAGCAGTAGACGTTCTTGAGCAGGGCGCGGCTGGCATCGGGCAGCTCTTGAGTGCAGTGCGACAGGCGCTCAGAGCCCAGCAGCTCAGCCAGTAGCGAGGCGCCGGCGGTATCGAGCTGGCCCAGTTGGCTGAGATCGGCTACGGCGTCGGCGTCGTATTGGGTACGCAGGCGTTCGCTGTCGCGCTTGAGGCTGGCGTAGTGGGCCAGGGTCCAGTCACCGGCAATGCGCAGGCAGGGCGGTTGGCTACTGGTATCCAGGGTGGCGCTGGGGGTAGTCATAGGCTCCATGCATCTGACAGGCGTAGAGACTGATCATAGCGCAGCAGGCATGGCGGGGTTTGTTGAGAATGTGCTGAGTGTTGTGGGGCCGCGTTGCGGCCCAATCGCCGGCAAGCCGGCCCCCAGGAGCGCTTACTTCGCCGGCGCGTCGTCTACCACCTTGAAGCGCAGCACACCGATCACTTGGCCATCTTCGGTCAGCACGCGCACCTGCCATTTACCTGCGGGGTTTGGCGGGAAGTTCTGCTTGTGGGTCCACGCACGGTAGCCCTCCTTGCGCCCGCCATGGATATCCAGGGCGATACGGTCCACTTCCTTGCCGTCCTTCTGCCACACATGGTAGATGCGCTCGTTGAGGCCGCGCGGTGCGTTGATGGCGGTGTAGGCATACAGGCCACTGCTGCGAATGCGGCTGGCGGCAACTTCATCCAGCGATTCACCGGGCTGGCGGTTCAATACCTCAGTGCTGACCGCCACTTCGGTCATCCACAGGGTGGCCGGTGGGACCCACGAGCGCAGTAACCAACCGCCCCCGCCCACCGCCAGGGTCATCAGTACCAGCGCCACGCCACGGCGCCAAGTGTTGATCGGGAAACTGCTGGCCAGGCTCGGGAACGACAGCACCATGGCGGCAATCAGTGCCAGCTTGAAGCTTTGCGCAGTGGTCAGGTGCAGGATGATCGGCAGTGCCGTCAACAGCGCGGCGAACAGGGTGAGGGTGTGCAGCGCCATGAACAGCCAGCGCCGCGGTGCGAGCCACTTGTAGTACAGCGGGTCGACGATCGAGACCAGCCCGGCGGCACCGAGCAGGCCGGTGAACACCAATTGGCCACTGTTCCAGGTGGTGGTGATGAAAAAGAACGGCAGTACGAAGAACAGGCTTTCCTGGTGGATCATCTGCGTCGCGTAGCGCAGCAGCGGCTGAGGAATTTCCCGTTTGAAGGTGCGGGCGAACAGGCCTGTCAGGGTGTTCTCCAGCATCAGCCAGATCCAGCTGACCAGCATGAGAATGGCTACCCAGCTGGCCAGGCTGGCTTGGCGGTCGACCAGAATGAAGCTGCCGATACCTGAGAGGAAACCGCCGAGCGCGATGATGCCGGGGTAGCGTTTGAGCAGTTCGATGACGCGCTGGACGATACGGGGAATAGGGGGCATGGGTATACAACAGAGTGGTAGGGTGACTGTGCCGCGCCGTCGCGGGTAAACCCGCGAAGAGGCCGGTACTGGCGAAAGGATACCGCCGAATCACCGCTGCCGTGTAGCACCGCTCGGTGGTTGGGGTGAAGTACGCCGGCGCCGCAGCAGCCCGGCAGCCAGGATCACCCCCAGTAACAGCGCAATCAGCCCATACAGCTCGTCATATCCAAGCAAAGGCTTCTCGATACGCAGATAACCTTCATCCTTGAGCAATGCCTTCAGTGCCTCGTTGGCCTGCTCCAGGCTGACCTGTCGTAGCTGCCGGGCCGGGTCGGCAAACCGCCCGTTGCTGTAGGCGTTGAGTGCCCCCCAGTAATAATCGGCCAGCGCGCTATCGCCCTGGGTACTCCAGCTTTCCTTGGCGACGGCGGCCTCCTTGATACGGGCGAATGTATCCGGATCAAGGCCATCCTCGCGCAAGTGGTCGAACAGTTCCTGCATCACCTTGACCGCCTTGTCGACGTCGCCGCGCTCAAGGTCAGCGTTCAGGCTGAGCAGGCCACTGTCACCAAAGCTTTCGCGTTGTGCCGAAGGCCCATAGGACAGGCCGTTGCGCAGGCGCAACTGGTCGTACAGGGCCCAGTCCAGATAGCGTGAGAGCAGGTCGAGTGTCGACTGGTGGTCGTTGTCCAGTACCGGCTCGATGAACAGCCAGTGCAGTTTGACGCTGTCGCCCAGAAAACCACGGGTCAGGTCGCGTCGCTGTTCGGCCTGCTGGCTGATGCTTTCCAGGTTGCGCCGCTCCTGCGGCTCGGTGGCGGGCAGCTCGCCGTAGGTGCGCTCCAGGTAGGCCGGCAGCAGCCGATCGAGGCCGCCAACCATGATCAAGGTCATGTTGTTGGCGGCGTACCAGCGATCACGCAGGGCCTGCACCTGCTCTAGTGTCATGTCATCGAGGTTGGAGCGTTCCGGGCATTTGAGGCCCAGCTCGGTTGCCAACTGATCGCTGGCCGGATGGCCGATGTCCTGGCGGTCGAGCCAGCGTTGCAGGTGGCCGTAGTGGCCGCCGTCTTCACGTTCGATGATGCGCTTGGCCGTGGCCAGCGCCTTGGCGTCGATGCGGGTGTCGCGCAGTACCGCCAGCAGCAGGTCGAGCACTTTGCGCTGGTTGCGCGCGGGGGCCTCGATGACGAAGGTGGTGTCGGCGCTGCTGGTGAAGGCATTCCATTCGCCGCCCAAAGCCTGCAGGCGCTCTTCCAAGCCGCCCTCACCGGTCTCGTCGATGCCGCTGAACAGCAAGTGCTCGAGCAGGTGCGGCAACTCTTTCTGCTCGCAGTCGAAGTCGTCCAGGCCCACACCCACCACCAGGCGGATCGCCACATGATCGCGTTCGTAGCCGGATTTAAGGACAACCTGCAGACCGTTGGGCAGCAGGTAGCCCTCGACCCGCGAGCGATCGAGGGCGAATGAGTGCAGGCTACAGATCAGCAGGCAAACGAAGGTCAGGCAACGCATGGGCGAGCTTGGGTCTCCAGGTAGGCGAGATCAGGGTAGGCGGGCTTCGTCCGGCACGCTGTCGAGCAATAGCCCGCCGGTGTCCGAGCCACCCAGTACCACATAGGCACTGCTGCAGAACAAAGAGTTCAACCGCTTCATGTCAGCGATCAGCTCCAAGTGTAGCGAACTGGTCTCGATACTTTGCACCACCTTGCGTTGCAAGCGGCTGACATGGGCATGGGCCAGGCGCCTTTCCTGGGCTCGGAAGCGGCGTTTTTCCCGCAACAGCAAGCGTGCGCTTTCCGGGTCGGCGCTGAGAAATACCGAAAGGCCCAGGCGCAGGTTGGTCAGCAATTGCTCTTGCAGGCCGGTCAGCTCTTGCAGGCCGACCTGGGAAAACTCCCGGCGTTGGCTGGTCTTCTGCTGTTGGACCTTGCGCAGCATGCGTTCGACCAAATCACAGGCCAGCTTGAGGTTGATCGCCAGTTCGATGATTTCGGCCCAGCGCCTGTTGTCCTGATCGCTGAGGTCTTCCCGGGGCATTTGGGCCAGGTACAGTTTGATGGCGCTGTACAGCGCTTCGGCGTCTTCGCCCAGGGCACGGACCTGCTGTGGGAGGGCGGTCTGGGTGCCGCGCAGGGCGTTGAGCATGGCCTCGAGCAGGCTGTCGACGATATCGCCCAGGCGCAACGTTTCGCGGGCAGCGTTGGCCAAGGCCAGGCTGGGTGTTGTGAGTGCCGAGGCGTCCAGGTGGCGTGGGCGCACTTGGCCGTTACCGTTCTCGCGCTCCGGCAACAAGCAGTTGCACAGGCGCCCCATGGGCTTGACGGTGGGCAGCAGTACCAGGCAACGCAGCGTGTTGTAGAGCAGGTGGAAGCCGATCACCAGCTCCTGTGGGCTGAAGCTCAGCGAGTCCATCCACGCCACCAGTGGATGCAGCACCGGTATGATCAGCACCAGGCCGATCAGCTTGTATAACAGGCTGCCCAAGGCTACTCGCCGGCCCGCGGGGTTCTGCATGCTGGTGCTGAGAAAGGCCAGCAGCCCGCTGCCGATGTTGGCGCCGACCACCAGGCCGATGGCCACTGGCAGGCTGATCAGTTCAGCGCCGGCCAGGGTGGCGGTCAGCAGCACTGCCGCCAGGCTGGAGTACGAAACCATGGCGAACACTGCGCCAACCAACGCATCGAGCAGGATGTCTCCGGTCAATGAGGCGAACAGTACTTTCACACCTTGAGCCTGGGTGATCGGGGTGGCCGCCTGAACGATCAGTTCCAGCGCCAGAATGATCAGGCCCAGGCCGATGCCTACCCGGCCCAGCTGGCCCGCGCGCGTCTGCTTGCGCGACAGAAAAAAGATCACGCCCAGGAATATCAGCAACGGCGAAAGCCATGAAAGGTCCAGGGTAAGCACCCTGGCCATCAGCGCGGTACCGACATCGGCACCGAGCATGATTGCCAGTGCCGGGGTCATTGCCATAAGGCCCTGACCCACGAATGACGTCACCAGCATGGCGGTGGCGTTGCTGCTCTGTACCACGGCCGTGACCAAGATACCGGCGATGAACGCCAATGGTCGCCGGTTCATGTTCTGGCTCAGGACCCGGCGCAGGTTGGAGCCGAACACTCTCAGGATGCCGGTACGGACGATGTGCGTGCCCCATACCAGCAACGCGACGGCGGAAAGCAGGTTGAGCAGGGTCAGCATGGTGTAGCCCCCCTCTTATCCGGGCTCCAAAGGCGGAGCCAATGGGTGAAGCGGTAAGCCTGGCCCGGGGGTGGGTGTTTTTATCCAGTGCTTACTCAAGCTTTAGTTGTTTTGCGGACCTATCGCCAGCTTGGCATGCTCGGCCAGCATTTGAAACCTGTCTGTCATGAAATCCAAGGCATGAAAAAGGGCCCTGATGAGGGCCCTCGAATACTGCGTTCGCGGTGCTTACTGACCCGGAATGTCCTTGCGCAATTTCACTGCGTCTTGCTCCTTGCCACGCTTGCGCGCCATGGCCGTGCGCATGCGGATGTTGATGGCCTCCACCCCCAGGGAGAACGCCATGGCGAAGTAGACGTAGCCTTTGGGCACGTGCACATCGAAAGATTCGGCGATCAGCACGGTGCCTACAACGATCAGGAACGAAAGCGCAAGCATCTTCAGCGAAGGGTGTTTGTCGATGAAGTTGCTGATTGCACCGGCGCACAACATCATCACCAGTACTGCCACGATGATTGCGGCGACCATCACCGGCACATGCGAAACCATGCCTACAGCAGTGATCACCGAGTCCAGGGAGAAGACGATGTCGATGATGGCGATCTGAATGATGGTGAAGAGGAACGTGCCGCCCTTGCCCTTGGGCTCGTCACCGCTTTCGTCCTCGCCTTCCAGGCCGTGGTAGATCTCCTGCGAGCTTTTCCACAGCAGGAACAGGCCGCCAAAGAACAGAATCAGGTCGCGGCCCGAGATGCCCTGGCCAAATACCACGAACAGGTCGGCAGTCAGGCGCATGACCCAGGTGATCGACAGCAACAGCAAGATGCGGGTGACCATGGCCAGGGCCAGGCCGAAGATTCTGGTGCGCGCCTGCATGTGCTTAGGCATGCGGCTGACCAGGATCGAGATCATGATGATGTTGTCGATACCGAGAACGATCTCAAGCGCAGTGAGGGTGAAAAAGGCAACCCAGATTTCCGGGCTGGTCAGCCATTCCATGAATATTCCTTCGAGCGATAGTGGCGAAGCGCCCCTGCACGGGACACTTCGCGTTGCGGTGACAGGCGTTTATTTACAGACTGCTGAACAGCGGAAAAATGCCCATCAGCAGTGCGGCGAGCATTATGCACATGCACACCAGTACTGCCCACTTGAGGGTGAAGCGCTGATGATCACCGAATTCGATGCCTGCCAGCGCCACCAGCAGGTAGGTCGAGGGTACCAGCGGGCTCAGCAGGTGTACCGGTTGGCCGACGATCGAAGCGCGGGCCATTTCCACCGGGCTGATGCCGTAGTGGCTGGCCGCTTCGGCCAGCACCGGCAGCACCCCGTAATAGAAGGCGTCGTTGGACATGAAGAAGGTGAACGGCATGCTTACGATCGCGGTGATCACCGCCAGGTAAGGGCCCAGTGCTTCGGGAATGACCGCCAGCAAGCTTTTGGACATGGCCTCGACCATGCCGGTGCCCGACAGGATGCCGGTGAAGATACCGGCAGCGAAGATCAGCCCGGTCACGGCGAGTACGCTGCCTGCGTGGGCGGCAATACGGTCCTTCTGCTGCTGAAGGCAAGGGTAGTTGACGATCATGGCGATGCTGAAGGCGATCATGAACAGCACCGGCAGTGGCAGCAGGCCTGCGATCAGCGCAGCCATCAGCGCAGCGGTGAGCGCACCGTTGAACCACAGAAGCTTCGGCCGGCGTGCGTCGGGGAACTGCGACACGGTGATTTCGCTGTGATCAATGTCGTCGGTAGGCAGGTGCAGTTCACCCAGGCGGGCACGCTCACGCTTGCCGTACATGTAGGCGATGGCCAGGATCGCCAGCACGCCGAAGACCATGGCCGGGATCATCGGTACGAAAATGTCCGAAGGGTCTACGTGCAGGGCACTGGCTGCGCGTGCAGTGGGGCCGCCCCATGGGGTCATGTTCATTACCCCACCGGCGAGGATGATCAGGCCGGCCATGATCCGCGGGCTCATGCCCAGGCGGCTGTACAGGGGCAGCATGGCGGCGCAGCAGATCATGTAGGTGGTGGCGCCGTCACCGTCCAGCGAGACCACCAGGGCCAGCACGGCGGTGCCGACCGAGACTTTCAGAGGGTCGCCCTTGACCAGCTTGAGGATCTTGCGCACCGCCGGGTCGAACAGGCCGGAGTCGATCATCAGGGCGAAGTAAAGGATGGCGAACATCAGCATGACGCCGGTGGGCGCGAGCTTGCTGATGCCTTCGAGCATCATCGGGCCGATCTTGGCGGAAAAACCACCGAACAGGGCGAACAGGATCGGTACCAGGATCAGCGCGATCAAGGCCGACAGGCGCTTGGTCATGATCAGGTACATGAAGGTGATGACCATGGCAAAGCCGAGGAAGGTCAGCATGGCAATACTCCAGGCGTGGCGCGGCGAAAGGAAAGTCGATCGGGCGAATCAGCGCGTTGAGCGCTGCGCGGGGAGCAAGCGGAGGGGTACTGCGAAAGGGCGGGCACAGGAACACATCAGAATCACCATTGTTGTTGTTGATTGGGCCGGGCGCGGAAGATTCCGGGTGCCCTGGCTGACCGGTCTTGTGCCGGTAGTGGTGGCTATCCTATGGGGGCAAGCTTTCAGCCAGCTTTCGCCAGGAAAAGGGCGACGGGAGGTAGGAGATGTCAGAGGTAACCGAAGGTGGCTGCCATTGCGGCGCCTTGCGCTATTGCTTGAAGGGTGAATTGACGGATATCGCCCATTGTCATTGTTCGATCTGCAGGCGGGTCAGCGGCGGCCTGCTGGTGACCTGGCTCACCGTGCCTCGCTCCGATTTCCAATGGGTGGCAGGCAGGCCGCAGTGCTATGTGGCACCGGCCAGTTGCAAGCGCTACTTCTGCGGTGACTGTGGTGCACATGTGGCGTTGGTGACGTCGCATAGCCCGGGCAGCATCGATGTGACGGTAGCGACGCTGGACCACCCGGAACGGGTGCGGGCCACGCGGCACATCTGGACCGGGAGCCGGTTGCCCTGGCTGCATGTGGATGAAGGGTTGCCTGAAGAGGAAGAGGAAAAACGCTAGCCTCTGGATGGCATTACCCGCCCTATCGCCGGCTTGCCGGCGATAGGGCCAGGAGGGCAATCAAGGCAGTTGCAGGCCGCCTGCTGCTTTGTGCAGCGCCCGCAGGTGCTCACCAATCAGCTTCACATTGGCCTCGACCGCAGCAATTTCCTTGGCTCGCGAAGGCTCCAGCAGCGCTCTCACTTCTCTGTCGAGGTCAATGCTCAAGCGCAGCAACTGTGCCTGCCGTTCAGTACTGACTTTTTCCAGATGCTTGCGCTCGTCCGGCTGCGGTAGCCCGTATCCCTTTGTATCCAGCAGTTCGGCCGGGCGGCTGAGAAAGCCACTGTTGGCGAGCATCTGCTTCAGGGTCTGGTCGGCCTTGTTGATACTGCCATCTTTCAGCGCGGCCGCATTCAGATAGCGCTGCTTCACTTCATCCTGAGCCAGCAGCAGTTGGCGGCGCAGGCTGGCCTGTTCCAGCAGAAGCAAGGCGGCGCTGGTGCGCAGGTCGGCTTGCAAGAACCAGCTGCGGCGCTGTTCGGCGTCCTGGGCCAGCCAGTCCTCGACCTTGTCCTGCTTGACTGGCAGCTGTTTCTTCAGCACATCGAACATCGCTTGATAGCGGTCGCGATAGGAGTCGAAACGGTAGCCCAGGCGCAAGGCTTCGCGCGGGTCGTCGAGCACGCTGGTATCGGCCAGTCCCCGGCCCTTCAATACTGCAAGCAAACCGTTGGGCATGATGCTGTCGAGGTCGTTCAGGCGCGGGTTGGCGGTGCCGCTGCGTAGCAGTTTCAATGATTCCACCGCACAGTTGTTGGACAGGAACCAGTAGTTGCCGTCATAGCTCCAGTGCATCTCGGCGGCCTGGCGTACCAGATTTTCAATTTCGTCGCGGTTGAGCTTCAACGGCACCGACGCCAGGCTGCGCAGTTCAGTCTTGGTGTATTCGTCGATCACTTGGGCCAGCGGTAGCACGAACAGTCTTGACGGATAGGCGCCAACCAGGCCATCCCAGCTGGACAGTTGAACGTCATTGACGAAGGCACGGTAGGAGAGCACCAGGTGCTGGTCGAGGTCCAGGCGGCAGTCTGGCCCGCGTGGGCGGCCGGGTTTGCAGATCACCAGGCGCAGCATGCTGTGGCCCCAGCGGCTCACCAGGTTCTGGTTGGCCTCGGCCAGGAGAAAGTCCACTTCGTAGACCCGTTCCGGGTCGATTTCGCCCAACGGCTGGCGGGCGAAGTCGCTGCCGGCGTTGAGGAATGGCAAGCCCTTGGCGCACGTTGCCTGCTCGGGCGCCCAGCCGAAATGATCAGCCAGGTACTGATTGAGCGCTGGCCGACGGCAGCCGTAGCTCGGGTCCAGGAGGAAGTACTCCATGTTAACCGCGATGTATTCCTTGGGGCTGCTCAGCTCGTAGCTGTCGGGGCTGCGCAGGAACTGGCCATTGTGCTGTTCACGCTCACCGCGGCGGCCGACGTATTGCTGCCAGCCGGCCAGGTCGAGCAGGCGTGGGTCGTCGCTCAGGGTGAAGCGGCGCTCTGCCTGGCCGCGGCACTGCTCGGGTAGACCGACCTTGCCCAAGGTGCCTTGCTGGCGCTTGCAGCGGGCGATCAGCGAGTGCTCAGCACTGGGCCAGAGCCGGGCTCGGTCGTATATGTGGGTAAGTTCGTGCAGCACTGTAGCCAGCAACTCTTCCCGCACCGTGCCATGCGGACGATTGGTGCGCTCCTGCGCAGCACTGCCGTCAGTCAGGTTGGCCAGCAGGCGCCTGTTTAGCTGCAGGGTCGAGACCAAGGAGGCCTGCCCGTAGGCATCGGCTGGCATGTTGTCGCTCCAGCTGACCTCAATGCGCCGGTTGAGCTGTTGCTTGAAGCGGGGAGGGAGCTTGGCCAAAGCCTCATCAAGCAGGGCTTGGGTGGCTTGAGCCTGCTGTGGGGCCAGGCCGGCTGACTGCAGCTCGAGCTGCAGGTCAGCCAGGGCGGGCGTGCCCAGCAGCGTCAGGGCGCAGCCGAGCAACCAGGCACGTACGTGGTTCACAGCGCCAGGATGGCTTCGGCCAGCACCTGGTCGCTGGCGCCGCGCGCTTCAGGCACGCGTTCGCGCAGGGTGTTGAAGGCGGCCTCAAGCTGGGCGCCACGAATATCACCGTTGCTGGCGACGAAGCTGGCGGCATCGTCATGAGCTTCACGCACGACCTTTGAGTCGCGGATCGAGGTGGTGGTGTCAGAGGTGAAGTCGATCGAGCGGCCAAAGGCCCGCACGATGATGTTGCTGGTGGCCACCAGAGTTTGTGCCTGGGCCAGGTCGGCCAGCAGCAACATGCCGAGGGTAGCGGCGATCAGCGGTTTACGCATGGAGCATCTCCGGAAATACAGGGAGTCAGATTTAATGATTGGACGAGAATTGCTTCTGCCAGTTCAAGGTCGCCGACAGATTGACGGGCGCCGTCATGGCGCAGCGACTTGAGTGCTGCTTCCAGACGTGCTCCGTGAATCAGGCCGTCGCTGGCGACGAAGGCAGCGGCATCATCGCGAGCCTGCCTGACCAGCTTGCGGTCGAATGGGGCAGTCGTGACTTGGCTTGTGACGTAGCCTGTGATGACTAGGCCTTGCGTGGTGGTGTCCATGGCATGGGCACTGCCCATGGCGACTACGGAAAACAGCAGCGGCAACAGATAACGCATTGGCTTTCTTACGACAGGAACAGGGACGTCGAAGGCTAGCCCACAAGTACCGGCCAGGGCCAGCGCTTGTGGGCTGCAGCAGGTCAGATCGCCAGAATGGCCTGGGCCAACTGCGCATCGCTGGCCTTCAGAGCTGGCATGTTCGAGCGGATGTGCAGCAAAGCGCTCTCGAGCTTGGCGCCGCGAATGGCGCCCTGGCTACCCACATAGCTGGCCGCATCGTCTCGAGCGGCCTGAACGATCTTGTCATCACGGAAAGACGATGACACATCGGAGGTAGCGTCGGTGGAGGCGGCAACCGCGCCAACGACTGCATCAGTAGTGACAATGAAGCTGGTGGCGTGGGCAGTGCCGGCCAGGCCGAGCAGCAGGGCTGCGCCAATCAGGTAATTACGGGTCATGGTCGTGCACTCCTGGGGAAGATTCGGGTGGATCTGCTTATTGGACGCTCACACGGTTCGTCACGGTGGCTTTGAACATCTGGTTTTTACCAGACTGCCCAGTCAAGCGTATCACGCGCCGGAATTTATGGATGTTAATGAACGGGGCACAAGGTAACTGTTATGGTCTATTTTGATATTTTGAAAATTGTACCTTTTCAGTGACGGCAGGCTCTGCTTCAAGGGTGGCAGGGAACTACCCCATAAAAAAACCCGCTGCAGTCTCCTGCAACGGGTTTGGGAATTCACGGTGCCAGCCGAAGCCGGCGAGCCGGTGCTTAGCGCCAGAACGGCTTGCTCAGCTCTTCGTAACGCTGCGACTCGCTGATACCGGCATCGGCCAGCAGGCGGGCATCGAGACGCGCCAGCTGACGGCGGCTGGCCATGCGTCGCTGCCACAGCAGCAGGGTAGAGAGCGCGCGCAGCGGCAGCGAAGCGTTGGTTTGCTGGGCGTTGTTTTCGAAAACGAGACCGGAACTGAGGGTACGTTCCATGATGTTTCATCCTTCCGCTTATGGCGGGACTAGGGAGTGGTTTAACTGGTGCCAATGATCCTCCTCTGCTGTCCATAACAGTAGATACAGTTCTACTGCATTACGATGGTTCAGTTAACTGTGTAACCCTACTGTTGCACTCGAAACAGGCGCAACTGTACTGGTCCGCACCGTTATGGTGCTTTTTCAGGTTTTAGATGGGTTTGAGTAGGCGGGAGCGTGGAGAATTAACAGTACAGTAGTACAGTTTTATATTCTTCAGTGCTTGCTGAATCGGGCTTGAGCCGAGAAAGGGCTGCAGGGCAGCCCTCGAGGTGTTGCTGTGGCGTCAGGAGCGCGTGGCGGCCGCTGGCAAAGGCAGACCGCTGCTATAGATCAGCTGGCGAGCATACGCCCACTTTCTTCCAGATTTTCGTGCCAGCTCAGCGCCTCACGCAGGATATGCGGGGTGTGGCCGCCACGCAGGCAAGCGCGATCGAAATAGTCGTTCAGCGCTGCACGGTAATCCGGGTGGACACAGTTATCGATGATCGCCCGTGCCCGTTCCCGTGGCGCGAGGCCCCGCAGGTCGGCGAGCCCCTGTTCGGTCACCAGGATGTCCACGTCGTGCTCGGTGTGGTCGACATGGCTCACCATGGGCACCACGCTGGAAATCGCCCCGCCTTTGGCGATCGACTTGGTGACGAATACGGCCAGGTGAGCATTTCGGGCGAAATCGCCGGAGCCACCGATACCGTTCATCATCCGGGTGCCACAGACGTGCGTGGAGTTGACGTTGCCGTAGATGTCGAACTCCAGCGCCGTGTTGATGCCGATGATGCCCAGGCGGCGCACGACTTCAGGGTGGTTGGAGATCTCCTGCGGGCGCAGTACCAGCTTGTCCTTGTAGCGCTCCAGGTTGCCGAATACGTCGGCATTACGACGCCCCGACAGGGTGATAGAGCTGCCTGAGGCAAAACTCAGCTTGCCAGCGTCGATCAGATCGAAGGTCGAGTCCTGAAGTACTTCGGAGTACATGGTCAGGTCCTCGAACGGCGAGTCGATCAGGCCACACATCACCGCGTTGGCGATGCTGCCGATGCCGGCTTGCAGCGGGCCGAGCCTGTTGGTCATGCGGCCTGCATCCACTTCGTTCTTGAGGAAGTTGATCAGGTGGTCGGCGATGGCCTGGGTTTCATCATCCGGCGGTAGCACCGTGGAGGGCGAATCTGGCTGATCGCTGATGACGATGCCGACGATCTTGGCGGGGTCGATCGGGATCGCGGTGCTGCCGATGCGGTCATCCACTTTCACCAGCGGGATCGGCGTGCGGGTCGGGCGATAGGTCGGGATATAGATGTCGTGCAGGCCTTCGAGGTTGGCGTTGTGCGACAGGTTGATCTCGACAATCACCTGCTTGGCGAAGATCGCGAAGCTCGCCGAGTTGCCCACCGAGGTGGTCGGTACGATGTGGCCCTGTTCAGTAATGGCCACCGCTTCGATCACCGCGATGTCCGGCAGTTTGAGCTGCTGGTTACGCAGTTGCTCGACGGTTTCCGACAGGTGCTGGTCGATGAACATCACCTGACCGTCGTTGATGGCTTTGCGCAGGGTGCTGTCGACCTGGAACGGCATGCGGCGCGCCAGCACGCCGGCCTCGGTCAGTTGCTTGTCCAGGTCATTGCCCAGGCTGGCGCCGGTCATCAGGCTGATTTTCAGAGGCGACAGCTTGGCGCGTTCGGCCAAGGCATGCGGTACGGCCTTGGCTTCGCCGGCGCGGGTGAAACCGCTCATGCCGACGGTCATGCCGTCCTCGATCAGGCCAGCGGCGTCAGCCGCACTCATTACCTTGCTGTGCAGGGAGGACAAGCGGATACGATCACGGTACATGGATTGTTATCTCGGGCTACTGAAGCTACTGCAGCGCAGTCTAGAGATTTACCCCGGCGCCGTCCCGCGACCATGGTCGTATGAGGAGCCAGGGAATACAGCCATTGATCTGGATCACCAAAATGAAAAAGCCCCGGGAGGGATCTCGCCGGGGCTTCTTTATATTCCACTGGGTGGTGGAAGCGGGGTTACTCGACGGCTTTGACCATATCCTCGATGACCTTCTTCGCGTCACCGAACACCATCATGGTCTTGTCCAGGTAGAACAGTTCGTTGTCCAGGCCGGCGTAGCCGCTGGCCATCGAGCGTTTGTTGACGATGATGGTCTTGGCTTTGTAAGCCTCCAGGATCGGCATGCCCGCGATCGGCGACTTTGGATCGTTCTTAGCCGCAGGGTTGACCACGTCGTTGGCGCCCAGCACCAACACTACGTCGGCCTGACCGAACTCAGCGTTGATGTCTTCCATCTCGAACACTTGGTCGTAGGGCACTTCGGCCTCGGCCAGCAGTACGTTCATGTGCCCAGGCATGCGCCCTGCCACCGGGTGGATCGCGTACTTCACGGTCACGCCGTTGTGGGTCAGCTTCTCGGTCAGTTCCTTGAGCGCGTGCTGGGCACGTGCTACCGCCAGGCCGTAGCCGGGCACGATGATCACCGTGTCGGCGTTGCTCAGCAGGAAGGTCGCGTCGTCGGCCGAGCCAGACTTCACCGGGCGCTGCTCTTTCGAGCCTTGCGCCGCGCCGGTATCGGTATCCCCGCCGAAGCCGCCGAGGATGACGTTGAAGAACGAGCGGTTCATCGCTTTGCACATGATGTACGAGAGGATCGCACCGCTGGAGCCCACCAGCGAGCCGGCGATGATCAGCATCGAGTTGTTCAGCGAGAAGCCGATACCGGCCGCCGCCCAACCCGAATAGCTGTTGAGCATCGATACCACCACCGGCATGTCTGCACCGCCGATCGGGATGATGATCAGTACACCCATGATGAAGGCCAGGACCAGCATCAAGGTGAAGGCGCTGTAGTGGCCGGTGAACGTGAACAGCAGGCCCAGGGCAATTGTGGTCAGGCCCAGAATCAGGTTCAGCTTGTGCTGGCCGGCGAACTGTACCGGTGCGCCTTGGAACAGGCGGAACTTGTACTTGCCCGACAGCTTGCCGAACGCGATCACGGAACCGGAGAAGGTGATTGCACCTATGGCAGCGCCAAGGAACAGCTCCAGGCGGTTACCGGTGGGGATCGGGTCGCTGATGCTGGCGACAATGCCCATCGATTGCGGCTCGAGTACTGCCGCGATGGCAATGAATACCGCCGCCAGGCCGATCATGCTGTGCATGAAGGCGACCAGCTCCGGCATCTTGGTCATCTCTACGCGCTTGGCCATGATCGAACCAGCGGTACCGCCGACCAGCAGGCCGACGATGACGTAGCCAATCCCGGCAGTTGCCAGCTCTGCCCCAAGCTTATAGATGAGGCCAACCGTGGTGAGGATCGCGATCCCCATGCCGATCATGCCGAACAGGTTGCCGCGCCGCGACGTGGTCGGGTGCGACAGGCCTTTGAGCGCCTGAATGAAGCAGACAGAGGCGACGAGGTAGAGGAGCGTTACCAGATTCATGCTCATGCTTACTTCTGCGCCTCGTTCTTGGTTTTCTTCTTGAACATCTCAAGCATGCGACGGGTGACCAGGAAGCCACCGAACACGTTGACCGCAGCCAGGGCCACCGCCAGGGTGCCCATCAGCTTGCCGGCCGGGGTCACGGTCAGCGCGGCAGCCAGCATGGCGCCGACGATGACGATGGCCGAGATGGCGTTGGTGACCGCCATCAGGGGCGTGTGTAGTGCCGGGGTGACGTTCCAGACCACGTGGTAGCCGATATAGATGGCCAGCACGAAGATGATCAGGTTGTAGATGCCATGGGAAATCAGCATGTCTTCCATTGTCGTGCTCCTTAGCCGTTCTTGCGCACGACCTGGCCGTCGCGGCACATGAGGCACGCGGCGACGATGTCGTCTTCGAGGTTGATGGCCAGCGCGCCGTCCTTGTCGAACAGCAGCTTCATGAAGTCCAGCAGGTTGCGTGCATACAGCGCCGAGGCATCTGCACCCACCTGAGCCGGCAGGTTGGTCGGGCCGACGATGGTCACGCCGTTTTCCATCACTACCTGGTCGGCGACGGTCAGCGGGCAGTTGCCGCCCTGGGCAGCGGCCAGGTCGATGACCACCGAGCCTGGCTTCATCTGCGCCACGGTCTCGGCGCTGAGCAGCGTCGGTGCCTTACGCCCGGGGATGAGCGCCGTAGTGATGACGATGTCGGCCTGTTTTGCGCGCTCATGCACGGCCTGGGCTTGGCGCTGCATCCAGCTGGCCGGCATCGGCCGGGCATAGCCGCCGACGCCTTCTGCGCACTCGCGTTCCTCATCGGTCTCGTAGGGCACGTCGATGAACTTGGCGCCCAGCGACTCGATCTGCTCCTTGACAGCCGGGCGTACGTCGGACGCCTCGATGACTGCGCCCAGGCGCTTGGCGGTGGCGATGGCCTGCAGGCCGGCAACGCCAGCACCCAGGATCAGCACGCGCGCGGCCTTCACAGTGCCGGCGGCGGTCATCAGCATGGGCATGAAGCGCGGGTAATGATGGGCAGCCAGCAACACGGCCTTGTAACCTGCGATGTTGGCCTGGGACGACAGCACGTCCAGGCTCTGGGCCCGCGAAGTACGCGGCGCGGCCTCCAGGGCGAAGGCAGTGATACCGCGCTCTGCCATCTTGCCGATCAGCTCGTTGTTGAATGGGTTGAGCATGCCCACCAGAAGACTGCCGCTGTTGATCAGGGCCAGCTCCTGGTCGTTGGGACCGACCACCTTGAGGACTAGTTGGGCGCCGTAGGCATCGGCTGCACTTCCCAGGGAAGCACCCACGGCCTCATAGGCACTGTCCGGAATGCTGGCATTGAGCCCTGCCCCCCGTTGGACGGTGACCTGATGGCCCTGGCCAATCAGTTTCTTGATGGTTTCCGGGGTCGCAGCGACCCTTGTCTCACCGGTCTGCGTCTCGAGAGGAACACCAATGTGCACGACTATTTCTCCTGCGGTGACCTTTTTGTCTTTATAGAAGCCAGCGCACTTCGGATGGTGCGCGGGTTTGGCTGTTGAGCGCCAGTCCGCCGAATCCAGGGCGGGCGGAGCATTTTGCAGACGAACCCGAGGGCCTTCAACCGGTTCTGGAGCGAAACGAAGTTAAAACTACAAGTCACCCTGTGACTGTATGTCGCAACGAATAGGGCGCAGCCCGTCAAACATGGGCTATTGGCAGATTAGGGGATTTTTTGAAATTTTTTGCGTTGATTTCGCAGATGGACTCGCGAAGGTCGTAAAAACCCTCTGAAAGCCGCGTGTTTAGGGGTTTTGTTGGGGTTTTTCGATTCACCTGAACAGTTTTCTTATATGCGACAAAAACATACATCTGTAGGTGTTCAAAATAATTGACTACAAGGGTAGGGAAGGGGCGATGTAATGCTGTGCCTGCCCCAGCAGCCAATCACGGAATGCCCGCAGCGACGCCGATTCGGCCTTGCGCTCGGGAATCATCAGATAATAGGCCTTGTCACTGGACAGGGCGTATCTGTTAGCGACCACCAGTCTGCCTTCCTCCAGTTCCCGCTGGATCAGGAACGGTGGTATCAGCGCGATGCCCATCTCGTGTATGGCAGCTTGGGCCAGCATTGAGAACAGTTCATAGCGTGGGCCTGTCATGTCGCCGGAAACGTTCATGCCCAGACCATTGAACCACTGGCGCCAGGCATAGGGCCGAGTGGTCTGCTGCAGCAGCGGCAGGTTGGCGATTCGCGTCGCGTCGAGCATGCCTTGCCCGCCCAGCAAGGCCGGGCTGCACACGGGTACCGGGTTTTCGCCCATCAGGCGGTGGGAGTGCGTGCCTGACCAGTCGCCATCGCCAAAATAGATAGCGGCATCGAACGTGGTATCGGCAAACAGGAACGGCCGTGTGCGGTTGGTGAGGTTGACGGTGACATCCGGGTGTCGCTGCTGGAAGTCCTTGAGGCGCGGCAGCAACCATTGGGTGCCGAAAGTCGGTACCACGGCCAGTTCGATCACGTTGGCACCTTGCTGGCGCATTACCGACAAGGTGTCACGCTCTACTGCATCCAGCTGTGCGGCAACCTGGCGGCTATACGACAGTCCCGCCTCTGTCAGCTTGACGCCGCGCCGCGAGCGCCGGAACAGCTCCACGTTGAGAAACGCCTCGAGGCCGCCGATCTGGCGACAGACGGCGCCTTGGGTCAATGCAAGTTCCTGGGCGGCCTTGGTAAAGCTCTCGTGGCGCGCTGCCGCTTCGAAGCAGACTAATGCGGTGGTGCTGGGGATCTTGCGACGCATGTACGGCAACCTCACTCATAGCATTTGCAAGAAGGGGTTTTGTAGTGTTTCGGAGTGATAAATTATCACTAATACGTGCGCAATCCTCGTTTGTCCTCGTTGTAGATCAGGCCTAGGATCAAAGGCACAAGAATCTGCTCCCCTATTTCGAGGATTTCGCTCATGGCCGGTAAAGCAAGCTTCAACTGGATCGACCCGCTGCTGCTGGACCAGCAGCTCACTGAAGAAGAGCGCATGGTTCGTGACAGCGCCTATCAGTTCGCCCAGGACAAGCTGGCCCCGCGCGTGCTGGAGGCGTTCCGTCATGAGCAGACCGACCCCGCTATTTTTCGCGAAATGGGTGAAGTCGGCCTGCTGGGCGCAACCATTCCCGAGCAATATGGCGGGAGTGGGCTCAACTACGTGTGCTACGGGCTGATTGCCCGGGAAGTGGAGCGTATCGACTCTGGCTATCGCTCGATGATGAGTGTGCAGTCTTCACTGGTGATGGTGCCGATCAACGAGTTCGGTACCGAAGCGCAGAAACAGAAGTACCTGCCCAAGCTTGCCAGCGGTGAGTGGATCGGTTGCTTCGGTCTGACCGAACCTAACCATGGCTCCGACCCGGGCTCGATGATCACCCGTGCCAGAAAGGTGGACGGCGGCTATCGCCTGAGCGGCAGCAAGATGTGGATCACCAACAGCCCGATCGCCGATGTGTTCGTGGTCTGGGCCAAGGATGACGCTGGTGATATCCGAGGCTTTGTTCTTGAAAAGGGTTGGCAGGGCCTCAGTGCACCGGCGATCCATGGCAAGGTCGGGCTGCGCGCGTCGATTACCGGCGAAATCGTGATGGACAATGTGTTCGTGCCCGAGGAAAACATCTTCCCGGATGTGCGTGGCCTCAAAGGTCCATTCACCTGCCTGAACTCTGCCCGTTATGGAATTTCCTGGGGTGCTTTAGGGGCTGCTGAAGCCTGCTGGCACACCGCTCGCCAGTACACCCTGGACCGTCAGCAGTTCGGCCGCCCGCTGGCTGCCAATCAGCTTATCCAGAAGAAACTGGCCGACATGCAGACCGAAATTACCCTGGCCCTCCAAGGCTGCCTGCGTTTGGGGCGTATGAAGGACGAGGGCACCGCTGCGGTGGAAATCACCTCGATCATGAAGCGCAACTCGTGCGGCAAGTCGCTGGACATTGCGCGTATGGCCCGTGACATGTTGGGTGGTAACGGTATCTCCGACGAGTTCGGCGTCGCGCGTCATCTGGTCAATCTTGAGGTGGTCAACACCTATGAGGGCACGCATGACGTACATGCGCTGATACTGGGGCGCGCGCAGACCGGCATCCAAGCCTTCTATTGATAAGGAGCCTGTTCATGGGCGCACTATCTCATCTGCGGGTGCTGGACCTCTCCCGTGTGCTGGCTGGGCCTTGGTCTGGTCAGATTCTGGCTGACCTGGGCGCCGATGTGATCAAGGTCGAGCGCCCAGGGAGCGGCGACGATACTCGCGCCTGGGGGCCACCCTTCCTCAAGGATGAACAAGGCGAGAACACCAGCGAGGCGGCTTACTATTTGTCGGCCAACCGTAACAAGCGTTCGGTGACGATCGACTTTACGCAGCCGGAGGGGCAGCGCCTGGTGCGAGAGCTGGCTGCGAAGTCGGACATCGTCATCGAAAACTTCAAGGTTGGCGGGCTGGCTGCCTATGGGCTGGATTACGCGAGCCTGAAGTCGGTGAATCCCCAGCTTATCTATTGCTCGATCACTGGCTTCGGTCAGACCGGGCCCTACGCTAAGCGCGCTGGCTATGACTTCATGATCCAGGGGCTGGGCGGGCTGATGAGCCTGACCGGGCGCCCGGACGGTGAGGAGGGTGCCGGACCTGTAAAGGTAGGTGTAGCACTAACCGATATTCTGACTGGGCTGTATTCGACTGTGGCCATGCTGGCGGCCCTCGCCAATCGCGACCAGGCCGGCATTGGGCAGCACATCGATATGGCCTTGCTGGATGTGCAGGTAGCATGCTTGGCCAATCAGGCGATGAACTACCTCACTACCGGCAACCCGCCGCGACGGCTGGGCAATGCACATCCTAATATTGTGCCTTATCAGGATTTCCCGACCGCAGATGGCGACTTCATTCTTACCGTCGGCAACGATGGCCAGTTCCGCAAGTTCGCCGAGGTGGCTGGTCAGTCTCAATGGGCTGATGACCCACGCTTCGCAACCAACAAGCTGCGGGTGGCCAATCGGTCGCAGCTGATTCCCTTGATACGCCAGGCCACGGTGTTCAAGACAACGGCTGAGTGGGTGAGCCAGTTGGAGGCTGCAGGCGTGCCTTGTGGGCCGATCAATGATCTGGCGCAGATGTTCCAGGATCCGCAGGTACTTGCTCGCGGCCTGGCTGTCAGCATGCCCCATGCCTTGGGTGGGAGTGTGCCGCAGGTGGCGAGCCCTATCAGGTTATCGGAAACCCCCGTTGAGTATCGTCGTGCGCCGCCGCTGTTGGGTGAGCACACGGAGGAAGTTCTAGGTGATGTGTTGGG